>DASXDR010000142.1:0-52973 GCA_036490535.1 Tepidisphaeraceae bacterium
ATCTGCCGACCGGTAAACTCCGGGCGCAATCTCATCATAACCCGGACCAAGCCAATCTTCAGCGGCATTCAACGCTTCATCCGCAGACGTGACTCCGCCGCCTACATTCCCAAACCCCGCTGCGGTTGGCGGAACGGACACGATTGATTTTACTCGAAAAACGCTAGCTCTTAAGTGGCGAGATTACCACGACTGGAAATCATATCACGGCCGCGACCATCCCTGCCGCCAATGCGCGGTGGGCTCGGGCGATACCCTACTCGCCTATGTCAAAAACAGTAATCTCGTCGGGGTAATACTCGATGCCTCAGGCAATGCGGCAGTCAGTGAATTCACCATCGATCCATCCAGCGACGATCCCAATGCGTACGGCGCTCTGACTGCGGTGGAAGACAATAACGGCAATGCCGTAATCGCCTTCAGCACAACTTTGGCAAACTTTAAAACTCGCGCGCGTCAGTTCGACGGGCCAGGTGGTAGCAGCGCCGAGCATAGCGCTGAGCACCATGGAGGTAAGTTCCCCGAATGTGGGATATTTATTCTCCCCTACCATCAGCTGCCTGTCGTCATCGAATACATTCCTGATTGAAGACAGTCTAATTGTTTTCGTGGCCACGGATGTACATCCGGGGTTTCATTTTATTTAAAGGTCACCACTGTCCCCACGCTCACCATATTCGCCAAGCGCACCGCATCCCAGTTCGTCAATCGAAAGCACCCGTGTGACCCCGTCTTGCCGATCTGCTCCGGATGAGGCGTGCCGTGCATGCCATACCCCGGCAATGATAATCCCACCCACGCCAGCCCCACCGGATTCCGCGGCCCGGGGGGAATCGTCAGCTTGTGCGTCACATCATGCACATCCGTCCACAATGCGGGATCAAACGTGTAATCCGGATTGATCGCAATCGTGATCACCGTTGCATTTCCGCTCGGTCTTTTTTCCTTATTCTTGGCAATCGAGCAGAAAAATAGCGCCATCACTTTATTATCCGCATCGAACAAGCGAATCGTTTTCTGCTCGAGATTTACTTCGATGCTGGCTGCGTGCGGATAACTCTTTGGGGTTGCGCCCACATCGGGTACGGTCAGCGTATCTCCCACCGCAATGTGATCGAGATCGACACCTGGATTGAGCTCACTCAAACATCGCCGGCTCGTGTGAAATTTTTCCGCGACCAGGTCCTCCAGTGATTCATAACCGAGAAATTTCGCTGCAGCCCGTTCATTCCAACCTGTCAGCACCCCCGTGACCTGCGCCTGATCTTCCTGGGTGATTTCATAAGTCGTGAATGGTCCCTCCCCCGGCATCTGCAGCGCCGCCATCGTCGCGTCGTCCGCTTTCCCCGTTACATCAATTCCATTGGCTTCCTGAAATTGCTGGGTCGCATACGTGGTCTTCGCCCCGGGGCGGCCATCAATCATCCCAGGAGAGAACCCCGCATTGGCTAACCCCAACTGCAATTCAATCGTCTCTCGAAACACCCTCGGCACTGCCGGTTGCGAAGTCGCCTCAGCGAGCAGAGTGCTCGAGAGCATCAGTATCAGCAAACTGGTAACAAAACAGCGCAACATACTTTAATGGTGTCCGTGACCGTCTGGGCCATGTGCATGGCCATGCTCAAGTTCCTCTTTTGTCGCCTGGCGCGCTTCGCGCACTGTGATATCAAAATTCAAAGTCTGCCCCGCCAGTGGATGATTTCCATCCACCGTCACATTTTCATTATCAATCTCTACGATGCGCACCACGAAGCTGCCCTGTTCACTCTGCGAGCGATATTCCTGCCCCAGCATAATCGGCCGATCATTGGGAAACATTTTCAATGGAACCTTCTGCACCAGCGCCGCATCGTGCACTCCATAAGCATCGGCAGGCTGAACCATCGCACTAAAATGATCGCCCGGTTGCTTTCCTTCCATTGCTGCTTCCAGGCCGGGGATGATCTGTTGATGCCCTTGCAGATAAACCAAAGGCTGCCCGCCTTGGGAAGTATCGAGTTGTTCTCCCTTGTCGTTGGTCAGCGTGTAATCAAACGAAACCACCGTGTCTTTGCGGATTTCCATGGAGTATTTTTATAGCCGCGAAGACACGAAGTCACGAAATAAACCCAAAGATTTACTTTGAACTTCTGGTTTGTTCGCGCCATGTGGCTTACTTCTCTTTTGACTTGCCGCGTGGGGATTCTTTTTTCGCTGGTGCTGGGGATGGAGAGGATGCGGGAGTAGATTCCGTTTTGGCTGCCGGCTTATCCGCGGCGGGTTTGCTATCCGATTTCTCAGCCGCCTTATCTCCGCTCGCTCCCGCTTCTGACTTGGCGGCATTCTTATATTGCTCGGATCGATAATCCGTAATGTAAAATCCGCTGCCCTTGAAAATCAGGCCGGCGCCGGCGCTCAGCAATCGCTTTACTTTATTTTTCCCGCATTTAGGACATTTACGAATCGGCCCAGCTGTAATGGACTGAAATTTCTCAAATTCATGTCCGCAGGCCTGGCACTTGTATTCGTAAGTAGGCATGGAAATTAAGGATGAAGGCGGAAGGATGAAGGATAAAAAACCTAAAAGCCTCTGCTAATTTTAGCCTTCCTTTTTCTTGCTGACAATCACGCTCGCCGGCCGTAAGGTCCGCCCGTGCATGATATATCCCTTTTGCAGCGTTTGAATGACCGAGTGCTCTTTATATTGATCGTTCTCCTGCTGCATTAGCGCGGTATGTCGTGTGGGATCAAATGCCTCGCCTGCCTTAGGCGCCAGAACCTCGATATCCTGCTGCTGAAGTAATTTCGTAAATTGATCCTGCACGATCTGCATTCCCTTCAGCACGGCAGCTGAATCTGTCTTCGCCGGATCAACCGCTATTGCCCGCTCCAGATTATCAATCACCGGCAAGAGGGCCGTGACTAGTTTCGCATTGGCGAATTGCAGCGCCTGTTCCTTGTCCTGCTCCAGGCGTTTCTGTGAATTCTTGAAATCGGCAGTGCTGCGCGCCAGGCGCTGATAAAGATCGTCGCGCTCCTGGCGCAGCTTGATTAGTTCTGCGTCACCCTCCGGCTCACGATCGCCGGGCTTGTCGTTATCGATATCCATCTCAGTCATGGCTGTTTCCTATCCAATTATTTTCGTTTGGCTGGTTCGGGCTTTTCGTCGCCTTTGAGCAAATCCTTGAGCTTGTCTCGAAAGCTTTTGCGTTGTGGCATCTGCGTATTTTCGTCATCCCCAGCGAATTCTTGCAATAGTTCTTTTTGCCGGGCCGTCAATTTTTTTGGCACTTCAATCGTTACCTGCACGAGCTCGTCCCCGGGTCGCTGCGTGCGCAAGTCAGGCAATCCCCTGCCTTTGAGCTTGAAAACCTCCCCATGCTGCGTGCCACCAGGAATCTCCAGCTCATGAAACCCCGTGAGAGTGGGGATCTCCAGTTTCGCTCCGAGCGCTGCCTGTGTAAACGTGATTGGTATCACGCACACCAGATCATTGTTGTGCCGATTGAACAGCGGATGCGGCTTAATGGTTATGTAACAATGCAAATCGCCCGGCGGGCCATTGTTCTCCCCCGCTTCACCTTCGCCAACCAAACGCACTGCCTGCCCCTCATGCACGCCTGCGGGAATTTTGATCGTCACCGTGCGCTTGCGCAATTGCCGCCCTGTCCCGCCGCAGCTCGGGCAGAAATCTTTGATGACCGTGCCGCGGCCCCGGCAATTCGGGCACGTCGTCACCATGCGGAACATCCCGCCGAACCCCTGCTGCGTCACCTGCCCGCGCCCGCCGCACTGAACACACAATACCGGCGATGAACCTGGCTTCGCCCCAGACCCTTTGCAATCGGGGCACGCATCCTGCTTTTCAAATTCAATCGTCCGCTCGCATCCGGATGCCACTTCATTCAAACTGAGTTCAACCTGCGTTTCCAGATCAAACCCACGGCTCGCTCTTCCCCCCCTGCCACCGCCACGTGGGCCACCACCGCCTCCCATCCCGCCACCGAAAATATCGTTGAACATCGAAAAGATGTCCCCGACATTCATATGCGAAAAATCATGCTGCCCCGAAACTCCCGCATGGCCATACTGATCATAGCGCGCCCGCTTCTCCGGGTCGGACAGCACCTCATATGCTTCTGAGCATTCCTTAAACCGAATCTCCGCATCGTTCTTATTATCCGGATTCCGATCGGGATGATATTTCATCGCCAGGCGACGATAGGAGCGCTTAATCTCCTCTCCATCCGCCGTGCGGGTCACGCTGAGCACTTCGTAATAATCACGTTTAACTGATGCCATAACATCCAAAGTTTAGCGGCCGCGCTTGCGCCGCGTGTCACACATTGTTAGTTGATAGTTGTTAATGGTTAGTTGTATTGATTTTAACAATTAACAACTATCCACTAACAACTAAAACCCACAGACACGCCACACAAGTGCGGCCGCTAAACATTACTTCCAATTTACGAAACCGCGCCAGATACCGGCGTGGTCTCTTCGCCTTTCTTCTCTTTCAATTCCGTCAGCAGCACATCGGTCGTCAGTGCGAGTCCGCTGATGCTCGCTGCATTCTGCAGTGCCGTCTTGGCGACCTTGGTTGGATCGATTATGCCTTCCTTGAACATATCCACATATTCACCCGTGGCGGCGTTGTAGCCATAGGCGGGATTTTTATTTTCCAGAATCGTAGCGACAACTACTTCACCGTCATCGCCGGCATTTTCTGCGATCTGGGCCGCCGGCGCACGCAGCGCCGCGGAAAGAATATCAAATCCAATCTTCTCGTCGCCCTTGGCTTTGCTCTTCGCGGATTCCACCGCTTCGATGGCCCGCAAAAACGCTACGCCACCGCCGGGAACAATTCCCTCTTCGGCTGATGCTTTCACCGCATGCAGCGCATCATCGATCAAATCTTTGCGCTCCTTCATCTCGGTTTCAGTATTCGCTCCAGCTTTGACCACCGCCACGCCACCGGTCAATTTCGCCAGGCGTTCCTGCAATTTTTCACGATCATAATCGCTGGTCGTGCGATCGATCTGCATGCGAATCTGCTCAGCTCGACCTTGGATATCCTTTTTCGATCCGGCGCCTTCAACAAGGAGTGTATTGTCCTTATCCACGGTCACGCGCTTGGCCTGGCCAAGATCTTCGATTTCGACATTTTCCAGCTTGATGCCAAGATCTTCGCTGATGAATTTTCCACCCGTGACCACAGCCAGATCACCCATCAGCGCCTTGCGACGATCACCAAATCCGGGAGCTTTCACCGCGCAGATGTTCAAGACGCCGCGCAGCTTATTCACCACGAGTGCCGCGAGTGCTTCCGATTCCACATCTTCGGCGATAATCAGCAGCGGCCGTCCGGAAGCGACTACCTTATTCAGTAATGGCAGCAATTCCGCCAGATTCGCAATCTTCTTTTCATGCAGCAGAACCAGCGCATTTTCCAGCACTGCTTCGAGCGTCGTTGGATTGGTCAGGAAATAAGGAGACAAATATCCCTTATCAAACTGCATCCCTTCCTTGTATTCCAACTCTGAGGTCACGCTCTTGCCTTCATCGACGGTGATCACACCTTCCTTGCCGACTTTTTCCATCGCATCAGCCATGAGCTGACCAATGTGCTCATCGCCATTGGCGCTGATCGTGGCGACGCGCTTGTAATCTTCATGGCCTTTGACTTTTTTCGACTGTGCGGTGATCGCATCAGCTGCAACTTCAGCAGCTTTCATGATCCCGCGCTGCACCAGCACCGGGTTCACGCCGACGGTTACATATTTCAGCCCTTCGCTGACAATTGCCTCGGCCAGCACGGTCGCGGTGGTTGTGCCATCGCCGGCAACATCGCCGGTCTTGGATGCAACCGCCGACACCAGCTTCGCGCCCATATTCTCAAATGGCTGCGGCAGCTCGATTTCCTTGGCCACGGTCACGCCATCCTTGGTAATGCGCGGCCCACCATAACTCTTCTGCAATACCACATTTCGTCCGCGCGGCCCGAGCGTCGATTTCACCGCCCGGCTCAATTGCGACATCCCCGCAAAAATCTCCGCTCGCGCATCCGTCTCAAATTTCATCTGCTTCGCTGCCATGATTACTCCGAAAATAATTTCTGATTCTTCTTGCCTCTATCACGTTTCATGTTTTCACGTCTTCAGGACCTGAAAAGTGAAACGCGAAGACGTGACAATTACTCCAGCACTCCAAGAATGTCCGACTCGCGCAAGATAACGAATTTCTCGCCCTGCACTTCCACATCCGTGCCGGAATATTTGCCATAAAAAACCGTGTCGCCGGCGCGAACGCCCAGTTCCATCGGCTTACCCTTATCATCCAACTTGCCTGGTCCAACTGAAACGACTTTTCCCTTGGTCGGTTTTTCTTTCGCCGTGTCCGGCAGCAGAATTCCGCTGGCGGTTTTTTCCTCCGCATCCGACTGCCGTACGATTACGCGATCCGCTAAGGGACGAAGTTTAATAGCCATGATAATTGCTCCTGTTCCTTTCGATTTCATTTTTTCGCCGGCAGCGTCCAAAGCATCCAGCCGGTGTAACACATTCCAAATATTGCAACCGCGAGCATGAACAAAACACCGAGCGCCTTCATAAGCGTCTTCTCCGGGTCTATCTCGCGAACTTTTTTTCCTTTGGGTGGTTTCAATTCCGATCTCTTTAAATCTCCGGAAAATCCGGAGCTACGGTTACATCATGTCATCCATGCCGCCCATTCCACCCATGCCGCCGTGGCCATGGTCGTGCCCAGCATGATCATCCTTCTTCTTGGGCAGCTCGCATATGATGCAATCCGTGGTCAGAAGTAGAATGGCCACTTCCGCAGCGTTCTGCAGCGCGGTGCGCTCGACTTTAGTGGGAGTCAGAATGCCGGCCTTAAACATATCCGTGTATTCGCCGGTCAGCGCGTTGTAACCCTCGTTATCCTTGGATTCCATCACGCGGCGGACCACGACCGATCCGCTCGTGCCGGCATTCTCCGCAATCTGCTTCAAAGGAGCAGTCAGCGCGGTGCGAACGATTTTTACGCCGATGGCTTCATCGCCTTCAACTTTCAAATTGCCGTTGAGCGCCTTGAGGCTGCGAATCATCGCCACGCCGCCACCAGCAACGATTCCTTCTTCAATCGCTGCGCGAGTCGCATGCAGCGCATCTTCGATGCGTGCCTTCTTTTCCTTCAATTCTGCCTCGGTTGCGGCTCCGACGTTAATTTGAGCTACGCCACCGGCCAGCTTAGCCAGGCGTTCCTGCAGCTTTTCGCGATCATAATCACTGGTCGTCGTGCCGATCTCACGCCGCAATTGCTCGATGCGACCCTGAATCGCCTTGGATTCGCCAGCGCCTTCGATAATCGTTGTGTTATCCGAATCGATCCGCACTTTCTTGGCGGTGCCAAGCTGCGTGATCTCGACTTTATCCAGTTCCACGCCGAGATCCTTCATGATCGACTCGCCGCCCGTAAGCACAGCAATGTCTTCGAGCATCGCCTTGCGACGATCGCCATATCCAGGAGCCTTTACCGCTGCGACATTGAGAATGCCGCGCAGCTTATTGACTACCAGCGTCGCCAATGCTTCGCCTTCGATATCTTCCGCAATAATCAGGAGCGGGCGTTTTACTTTCTGAATTTTTTCGAGCAGCGGAATCAGCTTCGTGGCTGCGCTGATCTTGTCCTCGTAAACCAGAATGAACGGCTTATCCAGCTCGACTACCATCTCATCTGGATTGGTAATGAAGTTGGGCGAGAGATAGCCGCGATCAAACTGCATCCCTTCGACAACATCCACGAAGGTTTCCAGCGACTTGCCTTCTTCAACGGTGATCACGCCATCCTTGCCAACCCTCTCAAACGCATCAGCCATGAAGTTGCCGATCTCACGATCGTTATTCGCGCTGATCGATGCGACATTGGCAATGTCTGCTTTGCCGTTGATGGGCTTGGATTGTTTTTTGAGATTATCGATGACCGCATCGACCGCCTTGCGAATGCCGCGCGCGATCGCCATCGCATCACTGCCAGCAGCAAGCGAGCGATAACCTTCTCTGAAAATGGCCTCAGCCAGCACCGTAGCCGTCGTCGTTCCATCGCCAGCTACATCACTGGTTTTGCTGGCAGCTTCTTTCACTAATTTCGCGCCGATATTTTCATATTTGTCGATGAGCTCGACTTCTTCCGCGACGGTCACGCCGTCCTTGGTAATGGTCGGCGATCCCCACCCTTTATCAATCACCGCATTGCGTCCACGAGGACCAAGGGTCACTTTTACAGCCCTTGCTAATTTCGTAACACCTTCCAAAAGCGATTTACGTGCTTCTGCGTCGAACGACAACATCTTGGCTGCCATGCCATCTCCTCTTTCAAATTAAAAAGTACCTTTAACCTGTAACAACGTGCTTTATAACAAGATTTGTACCGCTTTTCATTAGGCGATAAACCTTTTATTTAAATAAACTTATGAATTTTGTGGATAACTCGTTTCCTGTCAACGCTGGCAACAAAGGCTTGACTGGTTGCCATTGTGGCAGGAACTAATGCTCTAATAGCTCAGCCACTTCCCGGATAGCAGACTGCAGGCGGTCCAGGCTGATCGGTTTGGTCAGATGCTGCACAAACCCAGCTTCCTTACTGTTGGAAATGTCATCTTCCATCCCAAAACCGCTGATACAAATGCCTTTCAAATTATACAGTTCACGCAGCTCGCGCATCAGCTCCAAACCACTCCGATCTGGAAGCCCCAAATCACTAATGACCAGATCGAATGATTGCTGAGAGGCAATGCTCAGCGCCTGCGCAGCGGAATCGGCAATTTGCACGAGATGCTCGCGACGAAGCAATTTAGCCATGCTGGCGCGAGTATCCGGGTGATCTTCCACCAGCAGAATACGGATCGCCCGATCCTCAGCGGAATTAACGGACGGAGCGCTCGTCTGAGATTGATATTGCGGTGCCAAAGCCCGCAGAGGCAAACGCACGCTGAAGGTCGCGCCGCGATTGTGCCCCGGGCTGGTGCCTTCGATGACGCCACCATGGCTGTGAACGATAGAGCGGCAGATCGCCAGTCCAAGCCCAAGTCCGCCAAAATCGCGCGTAATTTGCTGACCCCCCTGCTCGAATGGGGCAAAGATTTCCCCTGCCAGCGAGGGATCGAAGCCGACACCATTGTCCATGACCCGCACGCGAATTTCGTCCGGGCCAGGATTGTCAGTCCAGATCTGGATACTTCCGCCGGGCGGAGTGAATTTCACAGCATTACGAATGAGGTTCCAGAACACCTGCTGAAGGCGAACCGGATCGCCCACGGTTTTGAATTGCGGGGCATCCAGATGTAGCGTGCAATGCAGCCCCTTGCTGCGGATATCCGGCTGGCAGATATCAATCGCTCGTTGCAGCTCGGTCTGAATATCCATCTCAGCAGGATGAAGCTGAAGCTTGCCGCGCGCGATGCGGGTGAGATCGAGCAGATCGTCAATCAGCCGAGCTTCGAGTTCGACATTGCGGCGGATGAGCGCCAATTCATCGCGAAGGCGCGGCGGAATTTCAGGATCGTTTTGCAAAGCCTCGGCGGCGATGAGAACGGGGGTCAGCGGGGTGCGGAGCTCGTGACTGAGGGCAGCCAGGAAATTGTCCTTGGCCATGTTCGAGCGCTCCGCCAATTCCTTGGCCATGCGCAGATCGATGCTCTCTTTGTGCTGCGTTAAATCAGTGACGATCAGGCAGAGCACATCCTGGTCCGGCAGCGACAATCGGCTGGCAGTGAGATAAACGGGCAGTGCCGAGTCGCAAGCCAGGATACATTCGTGTTTGACGACCGGTTCGCCAGGACCCAGAACATCCGAAATTTCCTGCCATGCCGGGGCTGGTAAATAATTCTGAATGGACGTGCTGATGATCCGCGCCATGGGCACGCCGACCATTTCCGCAAACCGGCGATTGGCATAAAGAATCAATCCATCGGGCGCCAGAGTCGCAGCGCCTTCCTGCATCTGCTCGATGTAAACTCGATAAGGCTGATCAGCGCCGACCAGCGTATAGATCTGCGTTCCCTGAACACCATTGACCACTACAGCATCGACTTGCCCGTTACGGATGGCGCTGAGGGTTTCCTGAGCTTCATCCAATTGAGATTGGAGACGAGAAATTTTTCGCTCGTCGATCAGGACTTTATGGGCAACCGTCTTTTTATTAATCTTGGGTTTATTGATCTTAGGTACAGAGCGCTGAATCGCCCGTGTCTTTTTGCGCGGCTTGGCGAGCGCGGTGCGTTTTTTGATCTTGTTACGCCCTTCCGAGCGGCGTTTTTTCATAACGTGACCCATTTAATTTCTTTGGCCAGCTTAGCTTTATCGCCGCTGCTTTTCTTCAAATCAAGACCCACCATGACCCGATCGCGGTCGGTGAGATCACCAATCATTTTACGCACCGGCATCGGCGATTGTTTTATGAGAGTAGGCGCCGCCACGATCTGACTGTTGACCGCTTCGGTAGGCTGCTGATAAATATCGACGACCTCAAGGTCGTATCTGCCCGATAAATGCTCTTCACACAACGCGCGAATATTAGCGATCGCCTGCGTCGATTTAGCGGTGATTCCCGTTACGTAGAGACGCAGCACGTACTGATCGCTGCCCGCCTCTTTGATGATCTTCTCAAACTCGGCGGTTTGGCTGCGGGGCTTAGATTTCAATTTTCGCTTTGCCAAAGAAGCTCCAACAAAAAGTCTATTTACCATCAATCGGACGCAAGTCCATACCGACCATGATGCGCTCCAGGTCCGATAGATCGCCAATCACGCGTTTGATCGGGACAGGCAACTTCCGAACCAAAGTCGGGATCGCCACGATCTGATCCCCCGCTGCCAATTGCGGCTCTTTTACCAGATCAATCACTTCGATCTGATATCGACCTGCCAGATGCTGCTCGCATAAATGCTTGAGATTGGAAAACGCAGTCAATGACTTAGGCGTCTGTCCCGCCACGTAAAGGCGTAGACGCCATTTTCCAAGCTTGCCGCTTTTCGCGGAAGCAGCGGCACCTTTTTTGGTGGGAACCTTGGTTGGCCGGGTTTTCGCTTTCATGAAAAATCTTTTTCCTGTTTTAATTTTTGCGACTAGATGACATATCGCTTCGATCAGTGGTAATTTGCTTTTCGCGAGCGTCAAAAACATCGGTGTTGCGAGCAAACTCCTGTTCCTCTCGCTTGAAATCGGCCTGAATCGCAGCGATCTGGGCTTCGATTGCACGGCGGCGATGCTCGAGAGCCATGGATTTGCGGGCCAAGTCGTCGCGGCGCAATTGCTCTTCGGCCTTTTCCTTATTCTCCTGCGCCATGCGAGCCGAACCAGTGAGCACACCGGCTTGTCCGAGATAGACAGGAATGAGTTTCACGCCTTGTTTAGAGATGAGGAACTCTCGAATTTGGTTGGAATGCGCCATGCCGCGAGATTTGAGAACATACAGTCCGCGATTGCGCTCGCCGGCCAATTCGATATCACGCAGCAGCAGCCACGTATCGACCATGGAACTCATCCCTTCATCCGTAGTTTCCTGCGATTTTGAGGTTGAGGTCAAGCTTACCATGACGCATGTGACGTGATTTTTGCGGAGAGAATCGATCAAGCGGACAAGAACATTGGTCGAATCGCTTATAGAACCGGCGGTGTAGAGATTGGAAATGGGATCGATAATGACCAGCGAAGGTTTAGTTTCTTCAATGAGCTTATGCATGCGCACGAGATGCATTTCCAGGCCGAACACGGTCGGGCGAGTAGAATGGAAAGTGAGCAAGCCCTTTTTTACATGCGGCTCGAGATTAATCCCCACGGATTTCATGTTGCGCATGATCTGGGCCGGGGACTCTTCGAAAGAGAAATAAATAGTGCGTTCCCCTCGGCGGGAGTTGGCGTCAGCCATATGAGCGGAGATGCTGGTTTTTCCTGTGCCGGCTGAGCCAGAAAGCAGTACCGTACTGCCGCGATAGAGTCCTTTTCCACCGAGCATTTCATCGAGTTCTTTAATGCCAGTGGAAACGCGCTGGTTGGAAACCTCGTAGTCCATCCCCGACGAGGTAATGGGCAGAACAGTCACGCCTTTTTCATCAATGAGAAATGGATATTCATTGGTTCCATGGGTCGTGCCGCGATATTTAACCACGCGCATCCGCCGCGTGGAAACCTGTCCCGTGACTCGGTGATCCAGCAGCACGACACAGTCGGATACGTATTCTTCCAAGCCTTGCCGGGTAAGCGTCCCATCTCCTTTTTCGCCAGTGATGATCGTCGTCAGTCCGCGATCTTTAAGCCAGCCAAAAAGCCGGCGCAGCTCCGCACGCAAAACCGCCTGATTATTCAAACCAGAAAAAAGGGTCTCAATCGTATCGAGAACCACGCGCTTGGCCCCGATTTTATCGATCGCGTAACCCAGGCGTATAAAAAGCCCCTCAAGATCATATTCCCCATTTTCTTCAATCTCGCTGCGATCGACATGCACATAGTCGATGATCAATTTTTTCTGACGGATGAGTTGATCGAGATCAAATCCCAGCGAAGCGACGTTTTTCTTAATATCTTCAGCGCCTTCTTCGAATGTCATCAGCACGCCCGGTTCGTGATAGCGCGTCGCTCCGTGAACCAGAAATTCGACGCCGAACAAAGATTTACCACAACCCGCGCTACCACAAATAAGCGTTGGGCGTCCCTGCGGCACACCGCCATGAGTGATGTCATCAAAGCCGGAAATCCCCGTCGGGGCTTTTTTGAGTTTACGTTCTGCCAGTCCAATATTTCTGCTTGCCATAGTCCGTGAACCTTTTTCCTTGCGCAAAATCAGCCACAAACTCTAAATGTATGAACTGCAGCCAAGGGGTGTCAACGGACAAAATCAAGGCTGAGCAGAAAAATTTATCCCGTTTTCTCAATGCAGGTTTCGGGGTCATAAAAACTAACCCCCAGACCCGCCATAATTGGTGGCTTGGGAATTACTTATTCGCCTTAACATTCACCACGCTTTCAGCGATCTGCGTAAGTTTTTCATCCGCAGCTTCTTCTTCCTTAAGCGTTTTGGCGAGGATATCGGCTGTTTCGCGGTCGCCTAGCATTTTGGCAAAGGCGATGCAGGAGCCATAGCCGGAGATTTCATAGTGCTCAACCTTTTGCAGGCCCACAATCAGGCCGGCGTCCATAACCGCAGGCTCCGCATCTTCGTTCAGCATTTCGCCACTCTCTTCAATCAGGCCCTGCATGGCTTTACACTTTTTACCCTTGGGAGATTCACCCAGATTCCCTAACACTTTTTCCAAACGCTCAACATGCCCTTCGGTTTCCTCATAGTGATTTTCCAGAGCTTCCTTAAGCTCTTCGTTGTCGACATTCTTAATCACTTTGGGAAGCGCCTTAAGAATTTGGTTTTCCGCGTTGTAAAGGTCCTTGAGCTCGTTAACCAGAAGTTGTTGCAGATTTTGTAATTCCATGACGGAACTCCTATTACTAAATGACCTAGTGAATGCCGCTTTTGGCCCAATCGCCGCAGCTATCACATATTGGATCGTAAAAGTGCAATACCTATGCCGAACGAGCCGTCAGGGATTTTGACAAGGCCCCTGACGATGACGATACTGCCGCCGTAAACTCCAACCTGGAAAGAGAATCCCCTATATGAAATTGAGAAATTTAATTGCAATATCGATGTTGTGCTCGACCGCCGCCCTGGCACAAACCACCCAACCGACAACCCAGCGCAGCGCGCAGCAGATTATCGGCGACCTGAACACTACCGGAGCAAAACTCAGCGAATCCCTGCAAGGCGGCAAAGCCTGGCAAAGCGAAGCATCTCGTAAAGAGGCTGCTGTGAAAGTATTGCCGGCTATCCATCAGATGGCGGCCCTGTTCCAGGAATTTCGCGGCCTGCAGCCGGCAATGTCGGCGCAGATAGATGATCAGCTAACCCAGCTGCGCACGCTGGCTCTGGTCTTTAATGACCCCGACGCGGTTTCAGAAAACACCAAGGCAATTGCCAAAGGCGACGCACTGGCCAGCGCGCAGCGAGCCACTGTCGATTTCGTTTGCGCCGCCGACAATGCCACGAAACTCAAAGCGCTGGATAGTTACGATACCGCTCTGAAGCGCGAGCCGAACAATGATTCGATTACTGGATTGCTCGGCTTCATCGCCGGCGCTGGCACCGCAGATGGCACCCCCTCGGATGAGATCAATGCCAAGCTCCTGGCGATCGCCAAGAACGACGCCAAGGGCCAGGCTGCCGAACAGATCGCGCAGCAACTGGATAGCGCCATGAAGCTGCACGCATTGGAGAACAAACCCTTGACGCTTTCACAGACGGCAGTCGATGGCAAAATGTTTTCCACGGCGAATTGGAAAGGCAAAGTAATTCTCGTGGATTTCTGGGCCACCTGGTGTGAACCCTGCCGCGAGGAATTGCCGCGCGTGAAGAAAATTTACTCTGATTACCACGGCAAAGGTTTGGAAGTTCTCGGCGTCTCCTGTGACAACTCGGTGGATGATTTGAAAAAGTTTCTCGCAGAGAATCCCGATATGCCCTGGCCGCAGCTGTTTGATGCAACCAATCCCGGATGGAATCCGCTCGCCAAACAATATGGAATCATGGCGATTCCGACGATGTTTTTGATCGACAAAAATGGAGTGCTGCGAACAGCCAGCGCGCGGGAAAATATGGAACAGATGATCCCGCAATTGCTCGCAGAAAAAGCTAAATAAACGCGAACGTGTGAAGGTAAGAATGTGCGAAGGGAACGATGGGTATGCAAACGCAACAGATCGGGACGAGTGAGCTTCGCAGCACAAGATTGTCTTACGGATGCATGCGCTATCTGGGCGTGTGGGATCCCGCCCAGGTAACACCTGAGCGAATCGCCCAATCACATCGCGCAATCACAGCCGCTCGCGAAGCTGGCTACACCCTCTACGACCATGCGGACATTTATTCCCGCGGCATGGCGGAGACCGTTTTCGGCCAATATCTTGCCGCAAACCCGGGGTGGCGCGACCAGATCATTATCGCAACCAAGTGCGGAATCCGATTTGACGGCGATCCCAAACCCGCATCGCCGCATCGGTACGATTTTTCCAAAGAGCATATTCTCTGGTCATGCGATCAATCGCTGAAACGCTTGCAGACGGATCGCATTGATATCTATCAGCTGCATCGCCCCGATATATTGATGGACCCCGCCGAAGTCGCCGAAGCTTTTGCCCAGTTGTACAAGGCCGGCAAAGTAAAATATTTCGGCGTATCGAATTTTCTCCCTTCATTTGTCTCGCTACTGCAAAAGTTTTTGCCCGATAAGCTTCTCGTGAATCAGATCGAAGTACATCTCGGTCGGCTCGATCCATTTGTAGATGGAACGCTCGATCAGTGCATCGCCGAAAAGATCACCCCATTATCGTGGTCGCCACTGGCCGGTGGATTTTTAGGTGAAGGCGGTAAGGTCCCCGATAAACATCGCCGCCAAGAAGTAATGCTCAAGCTCGTGCAGGACATCGACGAAATCGCCCGGCGCTACGGCGTTTCGCGAACCGTGATGGCCCTGGCTTGGTTGCTCAAGCACCCCAGCAAGATCATCCCCATCGTAGGCTCCAGCAATCCCGAACACATCCGCGCCGCCGTGAAAGCGGATGAAATCAATCTCGACCGTGAAGATTGGTATCGCCTCTACGTATCCGCCCGGGGCGAGAAATTGCCGTAAGGCTATTAGTTCTGAGCACGGACGAGTTTTAGAACCCCTCCGGAAACCAATTTTTTCACGCCTCCTGGCAGAGCCGGGCCGTCCTCGGCCCGATTTCATTACCCGACATGCTAGTTTTCACACCGCTTCTACAAGCATCCTCTATCAATGCACCGCCCTCGACGAAGCGAAAAAACCTCTAATTCGCATTTTGCTGAATCAGAAAAACTGCACTCTCATTTTGGTGCAGGCTTCGTCGTCGGATGAGAATTCGACATATTCAGGGTGAATTTCGTGGGCATCGCAGCCCCGGGAAGCGGTAGAGAAAAGCTGAGCTTATCGCCAACTAATTTGGTATCAGACATCGGATAGATAGCATCTTCGACGATGACGCTGCCGGTGACTTGTTGATATTGCTGGTAAAGCCGCAGGACCGCTTTGCGCAACCCCCGCGGCGTTTTCAATTCACAATCCCAAACCCCGCCCACGTTAGCGGGAACAATCCAGACATAAATGTTGTAGTCCGACATGCCGGTCGATTCAGTAACATCCGGCTTCCAATCCCCCAGCCCAAATGTGTAGGCAGCGATGCGCGTTCCAGGTTTGAGTTCGCTCAGCAATCGCGGCCGCAGCCGGATATTAAACGCCGGCAGCATATAAAGATAAACCACCGTCGCATCGCTGAATTTGGAAGCGAAAACATCGCGGGTAATAAAAGTGACTTTGTCAGTAACGCCAGCTTTGCGAGCATTCGCGTCCGCTTCAGCGATGCGATTGGGATCGATATCAATTCCAACACCTGTCGTGCCATATTGTTTCGCCGCCGCGATCACAATGCGTCCATCGCCGCAACCCAGATCATAAATCTTGTCTTTGCTGCTGACATGCACGAGCTTCAGCATGCGATCAACGACATTGTCCGGAGTCGAAACATAAGGCACGCGCTGGGCGAATACGGGCAGAGTGGTGGCGAGAATTAGAATCGAAATGAGCTTCCCAGAAACGCGCATAATCAAAGGATGCCGTCCCGAACGCTTCTGATCAAGCGCGGGATCCGACGAGGATGCGCAGTTCCTGAGCAACTTGTGCGAAAATCCCCGCCCAATCTCCCTGCTTACTTTGCCGAAATAACCGCATCATCGAATACCACGGCGAATCGAATCGATCGATCATCCACCGCCATTCCGGAGTAAATGGCAAAAGCGTCCAAACTGGCTTTCCAAGCGCTCCCGCCATGTGCACCACAACCGTGTCGATGGCAATAACCAGATCAAGTTGCTCGATCATCGCAGCCGTGTCGAGAAAATCAGATAATTTATGCGTCAAATTAATCAGCTGCATCCCAGGCGGCGGCGTTTGCGCCTGCGCAGCAGCCGTCCCCTTTTGCAGAGCGAAAAATTTGATGTTGGGAATCTTCGCCAATGGAGCAAATTGGTCCAGCGTTGTCGAGCGCTGCGTATCATTGAAATGGTCCGGCCTCCCCGCCCAGCAAATGCCGACTTTAAAATCGCTTTTAAATTCAGCCAATTGGCGTTGCCAATTCTCCCGCATCTTTTCAGGAACGCGCAAATAAGGAATTTTCGCAGGAATAGTTTCCAGGGCGGTTCCAAACAAAGCGGGCAGACTCATTAACGATATGTAGCAATCGTAAGCAGGCTCTTTCTCCCCATGAATGATGACCTTGTCGATTCCCTCCACTTGTTCCATCAGCGATTTGATCGGTAGCGGTACCTGCAAAATACATGTTGCCCCATATTGGCGAACCAACGGAACATAGCGAATGAATTGAATCACATCGCCAAAACCTTGTTCACCATAGAGCAGCAGCGTTTTGCCGGTAAGATCTTCTCCTTTCCAAACAGGCTTCGTAAATCCATTAGGCCGAAACTTTTTGATGAAAGCATGCTCCGTGAATTGCGGGTCCACCCAGCGCGATTCGTAATCTTTGAACCCCCGCTGCAGATCGCCGAGCAGCAGCCGGAGTTCCGCACGGCTTTGCAAAGCGTCCAGGTAATCCGGATGAACTGTTAATAGTTCATCTATTTCATGCATCGCGTCTTGGAAACGATTAAGCCGCCAAAGAACGACCGCCCGCTCGCGGCGGGCTTCTCTGTGATTTGGATCGATGCGCAGAACCTGATTGATTACTTCAGCCGCGTTCTCGAGATCGCGCAGGTCGTTGTACAACAATCCAAGATGAAAATGATAATCCGCACTGCCAGGCTGCAATTCGACTGCTTTTTTCATGAACGGAACTGCTTCCTTGAATCGCTTCTGCTCACGGATCATCCAGGCAACATTATCGTAATTCGCCGCCTCGCTCGGGCAGAGCTGAAGGATCGCGCGATAAACCCGCTCCGCTTCCACAAAATCTTTGCGCAAGCGCAAACATCTCGCTAGATTTTCATACGCCGGCACATAATTATTTTGCATCGAAATGGCCTGCCGAAAGAGCGCTTCGGCTTCCTGGTACCGCCCCTGTCGAGCCAGCAGAATTCCCAACGGATTTGCAATAAATGGCGAAGGATTGCGCTGCCATAACTGCTTATACAGTTGCTCCGCTTCGGCTAACCGGCCCGCATTCTCGGCTACTCTGGCCGCAGACAACTGATCCATAGCCGAAAGTATAAAAGCACAAATATAAAGTTGACAGAACTCTCAATTTTTTGGAAAGTCCGAAAACCGAATTGATCGCATCTCCTCACTGAGCCGGGCCGTCCCCGGCCCGATTTTATCCATGATATCCCAAGCGAACGCAGCGGCACGGCGCTTGCATTACATGGTTGAGCCAGTTCCCAGGCTTTTTAAATGGGATGTGGGAAGGCCTTGGGCGATGTTTTTGCCCGGTCCGCGACAAAAAGGCGACCATGGACGCTGACGAGTCGGAATCCTCTGCTTCTCGCCATACAGGGGGGGATGCGCGTAGGCACCCGGATACACCGCATCACACATGGAGCCAGCCGCAGCATCGTCCCCATCCAATCCATTCCGCTTCCCAACTGCCCTCGCCTGAAGCCTTTGGCCGCGGAGTTTCAGAGAACGCGCCGGAGGCATTCGGCTCGCCAGATGCGCGCAAGCGAGAGGAAGAAAAAGAAAAGAAAGACGGTGATCAGGAAAAAGATTCACCGGGCAAGGATAAGGACAAATCCGAGAAAGATTCCAAGCAGTCGGAAGATAAGAAAGATCAAAAAAAAGAGGACGACAAAAAGAAAGAAGATGAAAAGCCCAAGAAGCCACCGTTTTATAAACGCCCGGTGCCGATGATTATCCTCGGGGTGGTTCTCATCCTGGCAATCGTGTGCGGCGTGATTTATTGGTTATACGCTCGGCAATTCGAGAGCACGGATGATGCGTTTATTAATGGTCACATCATCGCGATCAGCCCGAATGTCGCAGCAACAGTCGCCAAGGTTTATATCGACGACAACTATTACGTGAAACGAGGCCAGCTGCTCGTGCAGCTTGATCCGCGCGATTACCAGGCAGTGGTGGATCAGATGACCGCAAATCTGAGCGCAGCAAAGGATCGCGCCACGCAGGCGAACGTGCAATTGGATGCAACGCGAGCAGGCATAACAGATGCGCAGGCGCAGGTCACCATTGCGCAAACCAACGCTGAGAACGCTGCATTGAATTATCACCGTTATGCAACTCTTTCACCCGAAGCGCGCTCGCAGCAGCAATTGGATGATGCCTTCGCCGCACATCGCAGCGCGGATGCACAGGTCGAGCAAGCCAAGGCGCGCTTGAATACCGCCGAGGCCAACGCGGCTGCCTCGGCAAGTGCGGTAACCACCGCCGCCGCCGAGATCAAACTCGCGCAGGCGAATTTAGAAAAAGCACAGATCAATCTCGGCTACTGCCAGATCACTGCCCCCGAAGATGGAATGATCACCCGCAAAGACGTCGAGCCAGGCTCTTATGTGGAAACAGGCCAACCCTTGTTTTCGATTGTCCCGCGCAATGTCTGGGTCACAGCCAACTTTAAGGAAACGCAGCTAAAATTGATGAAAGTCGGCCAGCCGGTCACCATCAAGATCGACGCCTACGGCAGCCACGAATTCCAAGGCCACGTGGACAGCATACAAAATGGCACCGGCGCAAGATTCAGCCTGCTCCCCGCAGAAAACGCAACCGGCAACTGGGTCAAGGTCGTCCAGCGCGTGCCAGTAAAAATTACCTTTGATAACAATGAAGAAGAGAAGACGCAGTACCAACTCGCCCCGGGCCTGTCTGTAGAACCGAAGGTGAAGGTGAGATAAAAAAAGACGAAGGCTGAAGGATGAAGGATGAAGGATGAAAAAAAATACCGACATCGGACAAAACGGTGATGAACAAGAATTTATTCGGCTTTCATCCTTCAGCCTTCATCCTTATCAATAATGTCTCATCCATCCGCACAACCCGGTTCGAATGTGGATGTCAATCCATGGCTGATCGCCCTCACTGTTTCGATGGCGACGTTCATGGAGGTAATGGATACATCCATTGCCAATGTCGCATTGAGGCATATTGCAGGCGATCTAGCGGCCGGCGTGAGCGAAAGCACCTGGGTTCTGACGAGTTATCTGGTTTCGAATGCGATTATTTTACCGATCAGTGGATGGTTAGCTTCGGTCATGGGCCGAAAACGGTTCTATATGAGCTGCGTCGCCCTGTTCACAGTCAGCTCGTTTTTATGTGGCATCGCGCCGAGTTTGGGGTGGTTGTTATTTTTCCGCATTCTTCAGGGGGCAGGTGGTGGAGGGTTGGCCCCGAGTGAGCAGGCGATTCTGACGGATACGTTTCCAGAAAAGAAAAGAGGACAAGCCTTTGCGCTGTATGGCATGGCGGTGGTGGTGGCGCCAGCGATTGGGCCGGCGCTGGGTGGGTGGATCACGGATACTTACACCTGGCGATGGATTTTCTTTATCAATATCCCGGTGGGGATCGTGTCCTTGATTCTGACTTCGATGGTCGTGCGGGATTCAGATGCCGCGAAGGAAGAGCACAAAGCAGTCTGGAAGGGCGGGATCAAGGTGGATTATCTGGGCTTTGCGTTGGTGGCGCTGGGCCTGGGGTGCATGCAGGTGGTGCTGGATAAAGGGCAGGAGGACGATTGGTTTGGTTCGACCTTCATCTGCACGATGGTGGCGATCGCGGTGGTGGGGATTGTCGGATTGCTCATCTGGGAATTTATTACCGATCATCCGATTGTGAATTTGCCGCTGTTTAAGAATCCGAATTTCCTGGTAGTGAATTTGATGATGTTCGCAGTGTTTTTTGTGCTATTGGCGACGACGCAGCTGCTGCCGCAGTTTGTGCAGCAGATAATGAATTATGATGCGACCAAGGCAGGGCTGATCCTGATGCCGGGTGGATTTGTGATTATGGCGCTGATGCCAGTGATTGGGCGCGCGGTAAATGTGGTGCAGCCGCGCTATTTGATTGGGATTGGCCTGCTGGGGATGTCGGCGGCGATGTGGTACATGACCAATATCGACACGCAGGTGTCGTTTGGGGTGCTGGCGATGGCGCGGTGTTTTCAGACGGCATCGATGGCGTTTTTGTTTGTGCCGATCAACACGATTGCTTATGTGGGATTGCCAAAGGGTGCGACTAATGATGCATCGGCAATGATCAATCTCATGCGGAATCTGGGGGGAAGCGTAGGGATATCCGTGGTCACCACGGTGATCTCGCGGCGAAGCCAGATGCATCAGAATCGGCTGGTGACTTATCTGACGCCTTATGATGCGCCGTATCGAGCAGCGTTGAAACAGGCGACGCACACGCTGGTGCGCGGCGGCACGCCGCCGGGAGTAGCAATGCATCAGGCGCTGGCATCCATTTATGCATCCATGCAGGCACAGGCGTCGATGCTTTCGTATATCGATGCGTTCAAGCTGATGGCGATTGCGTCGCTGATTATGGTCGGGGCGATTTTCATGCTGAAAAAGATGCGTCCAGGGGAGGCAGCTCATGCGGCATAATTCAAGAAGATTTAACCACAGAGGCACAGAGGGCACAGAGGCCAACTCCCCATTCCGCGCGAGACGGCGTATTCATTTCTCTTTTGAACAACATCCATTTTTTACCCTGGTCGAACGCTTTGCCGCATTATCCAATAAAACGAGTTGGCCTCTGTGCCTCTGTGCCTCTGTGGTTGCATCTCTTCTCTTTGTCGGTTGCGAAGTAGGGCCTAACTATTCTAAACCCAAAGAAAAGGTTCCTAAACATTTTGGGGAAGTGCAGGCGACAACAGCCCCGAGCCAGGTGACGAATGAAGAGTTTGAACTGAGTGAGTGGTGGACGACGTTTAACGATCGGGAGCTTAATTCGCTGATTCATCGGGCGCTAAAGCAAAATCTGGATTTGCAGCAGGCAGAATCGCGCATCAGGCAGGCGAGATATGAGCGTGTCGTTGCTACGGGTGAATTGTTTCCCGAGGTCGATGCGACCGGTGGATATCAACACGCGCGGGGCAGTAAAAACGTGGTGATCCCGCAGGGGGCGTTTGGCGGAAGCTCAGGCGGAAAAAGTGGCGGCGGGTCGAAAGGCAGCGGGTCATCTACATTGCGCCCGCCTGGGGTGGGAACGGCGCAAATGTCGGATGCTACAGCGCAGCCCGGAGGGCCAGTGAGTCCACTGGGGAACGGCGGGTTTCCAGGAGTGGAAACGGATTTGTATCAGGTGGGGTTCGATAGTGTGTGGGAGCTGGATATTTTCGGGGGAACACGCAGAAATATTGAAGCGGCGACCGCAGATTTAGCGGCGGCGGTGTTCAATCGGCGCGCTGTCGAGGTTTCGATGCTGGCCGAAGTCGCGCGCACTTATGTGGAGCTGCGCGGATTGCAGTTGCAGAAGCAGATCGCTGAGCAGAATCTAACGGATCAGCAGACGATGATCCGCATCATTCGCGAGAAGCAGCGCGTGGGACTTAGCAACTACCTGAATATCGATCAGCAGAATGTGGAACTAGCCAACACGGCCGCTGCGATACCGCAGCTCGATGCGCAATTGCACAGCAGTATTCACGCGCTGGGGATTTTACTGGCAGAGAATCCCGATGCATTGATCAATGAACTCACGCCATCGGCTCAGTTGCCCGATCTGCCGCCGCGCGTGCCAATCGGCTTGCCTTCGGAATTGTTGAGGCGAAGGCCCGACATCCGCGAAGCCGAGCGGAAACTCGCAGCGGCGACGGCGCGCATCGGAGCAGCTAAAGCGCAACTGTTTCCGCAGTTTTCGATTACTGGCCAATTGGGGCTGGACAGCTCGCAGCCCAAGGAATTGCTCGATTGGAGCAGCCGATATTTTCTGCTTTCGCCAGGTGTGAGCTGGCCAATTTTTGATGCGGGGCAGATCAGCGGCAAGGTCAAAGTGCAGCGCGAATTGGCGAAACAGGCGCTCATTGCGTATCGCCAGACGATCTTGCAGGCTCTAAAGGAAGTGGATGATGCAATCGCAAACTATCGGCAGGAACAATTGCGCGAGGCATCCCTAGTCGAAGCGGTGAATTCAAGTAAAGATTCCGTACGCCTGGCCCGCGAGCAATTTAATAATGGGGTGGTGGATTTTATCGTCGTGCTGGATGCGCAGCGATCGATGCTGGCGAGTGAAGATACCTTGGCGCAAAGCCGGCGGACGGTGGATGCGGATTTAGTTGCGTTGTATAAGGCGCTGGGGGGCGGGTGGGAAAAAACCGATTTAGCCACAGATCAACACAGATAAGAAATGCAGAATGTTAAATCAAATTCGAATGAACGAATGTCAAAAAAGATCTTCACGCGATATTTAGCGGCGGTGCGGAGCACCGCGCTGGGTGCGCTGTTCAACGCGATCCTTCGGACGCGCCGCTAAATAGTCCGCGGGTTCGAACATTGAATATTTGAACATTGGTTCGTTATTCGAATTCTTCATTCGCCAGGGCTATACGTCGAGATTTTTCACTTCCAGGGCATGTTCCTCGATGAATTGCCGGCGGCGTTCGACGTCTTCGCCCATCAGCACGCTGAAAAGACGCTCGGCTTCGCTGGCTTCTTCCAAAGTCACACGAAGCAGGACGCGGCGAGAAGGATCGAGCGTGGTATCCCAGAGTTCTTCGGCGTTCATTTCGCCGAGGCCTTTGAAGCGTTTGATTTCGATGCCTTGTTTGCCGAGGCTGAGAATCTCCGGAAGGATCTGGGCTACGCCGGCGATATTGTGGCTCTTGTCCTCGCTGATCAAGGCATATTTGGTGGTGAGCTTTTCGCCGCTGACGCTTTCTTCCTGGGTGAGGAAATAGTCGTCGATGGACAGGCCATATTGCTCAAGCTGGGCGAACATTTTTTCCATGTCGCGGACTTCGTGCAGCTCCTGATTTTTCTGTAGACGCTGATAGTTGCCATCGTCTTTGGGCTTTTCGGTTTGGCCCTGGACTTTGGAAGCGTCTTCGTCGTCGACATAAAGCTTCTGGTCGAGCAGGAATTGATCGCGGTCCTGGGTGGAGTGGAAGAAATTTTCTTCGCCTTCGACGACGATGCGATAGAGAGGCATGCGGCCCTGGTTGTCGCGCTTGGAGAGAAAATCAGCGAAATCGATACCACGGCGGCGAATGACACCGATGAGCTCTCCGAGCTTTTCCAGCAATTCAATCACGCGGCGAAGCTCATCGCCGGAAAGGCGGCGCGATTCTTTACCGGTGTCGGCATCGCGAATGATCAGCGAGGTGTTTTCCAGGCCCAGGTTGAAGAGCGTTTGGCGCATGGCGCGTTCGTTGAGGACGTATTCGCTCTTTTTCTTGCGAGTCAATTGATAGAGCGGCGGTTGGGCAACATAAATGCGCCCCTGCTTGATCATTTCCAGCATGTGACGGAAAAAGAACGTGAGCAGTAGCGTGCGGATGTGCGAGCCGTCGACGTCGGCGTCGGTCATGATGATAACTTTGCCGTAGCGGCGTTTGGCGATGTCGAAATCTTCGCGGATGCCGCAGCCAAGTGCGCTGATGATGGTACGAATTTCCTCGTGGCCAAGCATTTTGATCAGGTTGGCTTTTTCGACATTGAGAATTTTACCGCGCAGGGCAAGGATGGCCTGCACATTGGAATCGCGCCCGCCTTTGGCTGATCCGCCTGCCGAATCACCTTCGACCAGGAATAACTCGGTATCTTCGTTGCTCTTGGATCGGCAATCCGCCAGCTTGCCGGGCAGGGAATTGCCTTCGAGCGAATTTTTCCGACGAGTCAGCTCGCGCGCCTTGCGGGCGGCTTCACGCGCCTCGGCGGCGAGCATGCCTTTTTCAAAAATGATTTTGGCATCTTTGGGATTTTCTTCGAGGAAGCTGCCAAGCCGTTCGCCGACGGCGGACTGCACAAAACCTTCTACTTCGACGTTGAGCAATTTGTCTTTGGTCTGACTTTCGAATGAAGGCTCGGGGATTTTAATGCTGATGACCGCAACCAGACCTTCGCGTAGATCATCACCGCTGGGGCGGACATCTTTGATCCAGCCAGCGCGTTCGGCGTGGCGGAGGACCGTGGTCGTCAGGCCAGTCTTGAAACCGGAAAGATGCGTGCCGCCGTCGTGGTTATTGATGTTATTGGCGAAGCTGAGGATGGTTTCGTTGTAGGCGTCGTTGTATTGCAGGGAGACTTCGACGGTCAGGCGAAGCTCTCGGTCTTCCTTGGTGAAGCTGACAACCGGCGAAAGAGCATTTTTCCCTTCATTGAGAAAATCGACGTATTCGCTAAGACCTTTTTCGTACTTGAAAACTTCGCGCTTGCCGATGCGTTCGTCTTCAAAAACGATTTCGACACCAGCATTTAGAAAGGCGAGTTCGCGCAGGCGGTTGGCGAGGGTTTCGTATACGAATTGCACGCCGCCTTTTTCGGGAGTGAAGAGAGTGGGATCGGGTTTGAAACTGACTTTGGTGCCGGTCTTGTTGGTTTTGCCGATGACGCGGAGATCGGAGCTTTTGATGCCACGGGCAAATTCCATGTGATGGACAGCCCCGTCGCGCGAGACTTCGATTTCCATCCATTCCGAAACGAAATTGACGACCGAAGCGCCGACGCCGTGCAGACCACCGGAAGTTTTGTACGCCGAATCGTCATCGTGCTCGAATTTTCCGCCCGCGCCGAGAGTGGCAAAGACAACTTCGACGGTGGGGATTTTCACTTCGGGGTGGATGCCCACGGGAATGCCTCGGCCATCGTCGATCACAGTGCAGGAACCATCGGCATTGATTTTGACGAGAATGGATTTGCTATAGCCGGCGAGCGCTTCGTCGATGGAGTTATCGACAATTTCGTAAACCAGGTGATGCAGGCCGCGCGGGTTGTAGCCGCCGATATACATGCCGGGACGAGTGCGCACATGCTCCACGTCATCGAGCACGCGGATCATGGACTCGGTGTAGGCTCCCTTGGAATTCATTTCCACAGGAACAGGCGAGGGGCTTTGCGGTCCTTTTTCGTCCGGCATCTTGGATTACTCCGTTAGTTCAAATACAAGCAAAAACAGTCTCCGCATCCCTTGCGAAAATCAGCTTTTTTCAGATGGAACTATTATCAATATTCTAGGCGCAAATGCACCTGTTTTCGCTCGCTAAAAATGGATTTATAACCGCGAAGGCACGAAGGGCGCAAAGAGAGATAAAAAGAAAATCATCAGTCAAATTCTCTGCGATTCTTTGCGCCCTTTGTGCCTTTGCGGTTGTATTTTTTGGACCGCACCGGCAATAAACATTACAATTCTGCCATGCATTTCGATTCGCAATTCGTGCAAATTCTCATGCTCATCGTCGCGGGTGTGGTGGCGATTGTGCTCCTGATCATCGGGCATCGCGTTGGGCATTGGAACGCATCGCGCTCGCATCGCAAGGCATTGGCCGAAAAGGAAAACGAGCTGTTTACCGCGCAGAAGGGTTTTAAATCGCTTTATGAGCGCGAGGCAGAAAGTTTAAAGAACGAGAATCAGAATTTGAAATCTCAAATTGAAAATCTGAACAAGCGCGTGGAGGACTATCGCAAGAAGGCAGCAGGATTTGGAGGGTTATTTAATTCCGGCAATAAACGGGCAGACGCGATGTATGCGTTGTTGCTGGAGAATGAAGCATTGGAAGAAGCGTTGTATGCACAAAACGAGAAATTGAGACAAGAGCGGACTGATGCACTCGCCGAGCAGATGCGTGCCACAGGATATCGGCGGGTGCTGATGTCGCAATTGCTATCGGATGATCGAATCAAAGGATATGTCGCAGAAATGATTGAAACACAACGCCTGCCTAATCCGCAACTTCCGTCTGATCAAAAATAAATCCGCCGCTCAGGCCGCTTATTTCGGCACGCTGGATGCTGACTCAACTATTGCGAAAGGAGTCAGTATGAATCAGTTAGCCCCTAAATTATTGCGCTTTTCTAAAAGTGGTTTAACCTTATCCGCTAGCGCGGAGGATGTCCGAGGCTACATCGTGATCGACGAAAAAGGAGCTAGCGTGGGGCATGTGGAGGATTTATTGATTGACGATTCCGAGAAGCGCGTTCGATTTCTCCTCGTGGGAGATGGCGGGTTTCTAGGAATTGGCGAGCATCGAATATTGATTCCAGTGGATGCGGTTGGCCGCATTCACAAGAATCATGTGCATATATCAAAAGGCCGGGAGCATATTGCCAAGGCGCCGCTCTACGATCCAAAGCTGGATCATGATCAGCAGGCGCCGATATTTCCGAAGGTGCTCGGATATTACGGATTTCTACCGTTCTGGGCAGCAGGATATTCGTATCCGGGATTTCCGTATTATGTTTAATCGTGCCGAGGCGGCGGACCGACGAGCCAGATTTTTTTTCCGGCTATAACAGCTCGGCCATCTGGTAGTGGGGCAGCCGCCATCTGCCAGCCGGGTGAGGCGAAATGCGCGATCATCCGCGGAACGCCCGAACCACGAGTTTCATAAACGCTGATGCGCGGATTAAATTCTCCCTGCTGGTAACCCTGGCTCACATAGAGCAAGCCATTTTGGAAGTGGAGTTGATAGGAATAACCGTAACCAAAAACGTAATCGATTAGACTGGGTCGTACGCTTCCAACAAGTTTAAATGTAGCCCGCTTATCGGTTAGAGCGATCAAATGAAACTCCTGCAATTCATGATCGCTGATTCGGCACAGCACATCGTGATCAAGAGAATTGTCCCATTGAAAGCGCCAGCGAGTAGCAAAATCAAGCCGCTGCGCCAGTGGCAAGCCCGGTACATCGGGCAGCTCCAAAACCAGCGTGTCTGCATCGGCCATATATTCCGCATCCTGTCGATCACCAAATTCAGGATACCCCAGCGGTGTCGACGAAATCAGTCGCGGCTTTTTGCGATCACTGATATCTACCGTGACCAAGGCATGCCCGATCAAATAGAGTCGATCTTTCCAAAGATATAGGCGTGGCTCTGGATCGTGTCCTTTGGCAACACTTCGTAGTGGCAACCGCAGCGAATCGATTCGCTCTTTTTCCGTGAAGTCTTTTCCGTATCCCACGGTGACCAAATCCAGCGGCACGCCGCCGGGTATGCCGTTGGGATAGTAATAAGGTGCCGGCTCATTAGCCGGAGATTCTAATTCCGCGAAATATGCAACATCCCCATTGAGCGCAACCCATCCGCCTCGTTCATCGCGCCACGGAAAAAACGTGCTTCGCCATGTGTACGGCATACGGCCGCTTAACTTCATTCCGGCAGAATCCAAGGTGATTTGCCGCAAATAGTTGTGCTCTACTAGTTCCCAGCCCTTAACATTGTGAGTGTATGTTTCTGGAGTTTGCGTCCACAGATAAACGGCTCCCTGGTAATAGCCTATGCTGGCGATTGTTTCATCGGGTGGCAGGTCAAGGCTCTGCAATACCGGCAAATTCGTTCCCAGGTGATAGCCCGCTGACAGCAAAAAAATCAGCACCACCGCCGATATCGAGCCATACATGAATCTCGGTCCGGGTTCGATATGCCATTGCCATCGCGCTGCTATTAGCGCCAGCACCACCAGCGGCACGGCAATCGCCAAGGCCCCCACCGCAGCTTGGCTCGCCTGAGGGACATCCATCTCTTTCATCGTCGAGCTGAGGATCGAAAGCCAACTGAGTGGGGGATAAATCGCTGGCAGAAGATAAATCAGCAACAGCCCCGCAAATGCAAGCACAGCCGCATGGGCCGTGCGGTGAAGTAAAGTCCCGCACAAAAACGCCATGGAATAGATCAGCACCCAGTAAAATGCGAACCAGAACATCTGCGCGGGCATCTGCTGAGTATTGCGGCTGGCGAAATATTCGATCCACAGCGGAAACAGGCAGGATATTTCAACGATAAGGACACCCATACCATATTTGATGAGCATCCATCGCACTGGAGATACGGGCCGCGAACGCCAGAAATCTTCACGCCTGGGCCGCAAATCCCGGCAAGTGCTCCCTACCGCTACAAACACCGCCAGCACACCGCCGAGGGGATAGACGAACGTGCTTGCTTCAATTTCAATATGGTGATGAGTGTATTGCGCCAGGTTTTCCAAGCTACCGATCAGTGGCAGCACAACGAAAATCCCCAATGCGATCAGCAGAAAAACTCGCGTCTCGCGCCATTCTTTCCAAAGCAGAATTGCATTGACATTCATGGTTGTTCCTCTGTTTCCCCCGCCAGCCGGGATGCAGCCCACCACCAGAGCATCACGCAGATTAATCCCTGGAAGATCAATCCTTGAATCCATGGGATCGGTGCGGTGTGCCACCCCATGTAATAGGATTTTCGCTGGTAAATAAAACAGAACGGCGAGAGCGCGAACCAATAATCGCTTTCAGTAAAGACTAACCCCATCGTCGCAAGCATCCAGAAAATAAATATCCCCACCGCGATTAGTCCAGCACGAGTTTCGTTGGGAAGCTGAATAGTCAAAGCCATCATCCATGTCAGGAGCAAGATCGCCGCGAGTATGGAGCGAGCATAAAGACTAGCTATCGCTGCCCCCTCCATTTCCCTTCCTGCCGCCATCGCCATGCTAATCCCCCCTGCCACCACTAATGGCACGATGCATAGCACCACACCCATCAAGACTTTCGCCAGGAGTATTTTCCGTGCCGAGATGGGCAGCGCCAGCAGCGATTCAAAACTGTGCTCACTTCGCTCAGCAGGCACCAATCCCGAACTCGCCAATACTGGCAGCATCGTCACGCCGATGAAGCACACCCACATCACTAGAGTTTCATCAGCCGTCACGCGTGAACGCAGCCCAACCAACGCAAACGCTCCGAGCACTACGCAACTGAAACCGATTTTCCAGCTCTGCTCACGCCACTCTTTCCAGATCAGGCTGCGCATGCGAACCCTCCTTTCGGCCAATGACGTAGGCTTCGAAAATTTCGTCGAGGTTCAGGTCGATTTCTTCAATGCTCGGGTTCAAAGAAGATCGTACGGCTTCGATGTCGTCGACAACCGCCGTTGCCTGGCGGCCGCTGGTTGAAAAGTCGAGCAATCCCGCTAAACCGCGAAGCGTCTGGGCATATTCCAGCGGCGCGATCAGACGTTTGACCTTCTCGCGGAGCTCTTCGGTGCTTGCCTGTCGAACGACTCGGCCGTGATCAAGAATCACGACCGAGTCTGCGACAGGTTCAATCTCATAAAGTAAATGTGAGCTGAAAAAGACGCTGGTACGCTCGGCCTGAAGATAACTCACGAGGTCGCGCAGGAATTCTTTGCGCATGATCGGATCAAGACCTAACGTCGGATCATCCAGAATGACCAGCTCGGGCCGATGGGCTAAGGCGAGTAGCAGAGCGACGCGTACCCCCTGCCCTTTGGATAGATGTTTAATGCGGGTATTCATGGGCAATTCGAATCGCTGCGCCAGGTCATTTGCCCATTTCTGATCCCACATGGGATAAAATGGTGCGATGAAGGAAATCAATTGTTTCACGCGCATCCAGCCAAACATCTGCTGATCCTCCGCGACGTATCCCACTCGACGGCGGATCTCTAGCGCATCTTTTTTGGGATCGAGACCAAGCACGCGAATTTCGCCAGTGTCGGCATGCAAAAGTCCGAGCATGGTGCGAATCGTGGTGGACTTGCCAGCACCGTTGCGGCCCAGAAATGCAAAGGTCTGGCCGGCCGGGACACTCATCTCGACGCCACGCAATACCTCGGCTTTGCCGAAAGATTTGTGAACATCGCGCATCTGGATAACAACCTGTTCACTCATGGCTTATCCTTTCCTGGACAGTCGTCGCTTCTGGGCACGAGCCAGCGATTGATCGAGCAGCTCGTGTAGCGCTTCGCCCGTCAGATCCAGATCGAGCGCCCGTCGCGCGACGCGATCCAGCTCTTCTGATAACAATTCCTGCTGCAATTTGGCCCGCCCGCGCGGCAGACTATCCGCCACAAAAGTTCCATCCCCCTGCCGCCGCTCGAGCAAACCCTCAGCGGTGAGCTTTTCGTACACGTGCAAAATGGTGTTGGGATTAACGGCAAGTTCCTTGGCCAATTGCCGCACACTCGGCAGCCGATCGCCAGGTTGCAGAACCCCGCTGACCGTATGCCCACGAATCTGATCGGCAATCTGCCGATTGATCGGCACCCCTGAGGATGATTCGATACGGAGAAACATATTAACTGTCTATACATATAGAACACTAGACAGCATGGTATGTCAAGAAGAAAATCACAAGAACTGCAATTCCTTATCGACTTTTACGCGTAAATAAAAATCCCGCCGCGACCAGGGCCAAAAGGTAGCTGGGTTCGGGCAATGTAGTTGAGATATTTCTAGTCCCCAGGGCCGAGCCCAGCATAAAGAGAGAGAAATCGTCACCGTTCACTTTTCCATCATAATTAAAATCACCGCTGTGCCAGGTGGTGCCGGTCGGAGAGATCAGAGATAGATCGCTGGAATTGACGATTCCGTCCAGATTCGTGTCGCCGAACCAGGTGTATTTGATTAGCACCTGTGCGCCATCGTCGAAATACCCGAGCGAGGTACCGGCATGAAGATATGCGGCGGAAGAGACGATTCCGCCAATGCCATCCCAGTGGCCGGCATCGTAACCATTTTGCAGGTAGGTTCGGATCGAAGATGCCGGGGACGAACCTGAATAAGAAATAGCTAGTGAATTATCCCCTAGATCAAGCTTGCCCGCCGAGCCAATTGTCAGCGAATTTGTTTCACTCAACAAACCCACGCCATTCACGGAAGTGGATCCCTCAACGTCAAGCGCATTTTCATCAAACGAGCCCACGGTAAGGCTCGCCGCCGGTTCAACAACCGTATCTCCGATAACACTAGCCAGTGCAACGATGGATGATAGACTGCCTCCATCAAAAATTTTCACTCCCGATCCCGTAAAGCTCCCCGGTCCACTCACGCTGCTCTCAAACGTGGCAATGGAATCGCTGGAAACTTGAAGAGTCGCGCCAGAATTATTCGTGAACGCATTATAAAACGTAGTCGTTCCGCCACCGGTGACGGTGATGTTGCCGCCGCTGCTATTGGTAACGGGGCCATAGAGATCAGTCGTGCCGCCGGAGAACAGCATTTTACCAGTGTTGGTTAGACCGCCATCGGCATAGAGCTGCCCGCGACCAGTGATTGTGCCGGCATTGGAAACCGTCGGCACAATCTCTACCGTGCCTCCCACGAGATTAATTTTTCCAGCATTGGCCGCGGGCATGGCATTAATCACGAGCCAGGTGCCTGCCAGGGCGCGAATCTCTCCGGTGTTGGTGTTGGTTACTCCGACGTTCATCACGCCGTTTCCTTCGATGATTCCCTTATTGAGGACACTTCCACTAAAGGTAGCGCCCGGACCGACCAAGTCGATGGTGCCGAAGTTGGTGATTGCGGAGGTCAATTTGAGCTGGCCCGTTTGCACGAGGAGGCTCGCTCCGGCCTGATTGCTCAAAGGGGTAGAAATAGTTCCATAGCCGGTAATCACCCCACCGGAATTGTTGAATAGTGTTTGTGTACCGGAAATCGTTGCTGCGTTTAGCGTAATCAGGCCGGTGTTTGCCATGGTTCCACCGGTCAATTGCAATTGAGCTCCGGGCGCCAGGGAGACATTGCCAGAATTGATCAATCCACCTGCGTTAGTAATCGCTATGCTGCCCGTGTTAATCGTGATCGGTCCGCTGTTATTAAATCCACCGGTGCCACCAATCGTGCCGTAACCAGTGATGGCTTGAGAATTGGTGTACGAACCGTTGCTCGAGAGCGTCCCGCCACTGAGATTCAGCGCGGCCCCGCTGCTGAGAACACCTCCGTCGAGGGACAAGGTTCCGCCTAGACCGAGATTCACCGAAGAGGCAATGAGCGTCATTCCAGAATTGAGACTTAAATTCGAGAAAAATAACCCGTCGCCGATGGTTAGGCCTGATGGATCGCTGATCGAGAGAGTTCCACCAGTCCAGTTAAATTCAGATAGATCCCCTTGGAATTGGCGAGTGGTGATGGTGCCCGCCGTGAAGTTGATGGCATTGCCGGTTCCGGTCCATAGTCTGATGAAATCTGTAACCAGAAAAGAACCGCCATTAATATTGAGTATACCCGAGGGGTACGGTTCAGTGAGCTCTGTGCCGCCAGAGTTAAAATCAATACCTCCGACTTGCACTGCTCCATTGACAGTTAGGCTCGCGCCGCTGCCAAGCGTATAAACGCCTGCAGAAGTCCCACCACTGTCATTGCCAATAATACCCAGGGCCGTATTCGTTCCGCTCTCAGTGATGGTGTTAGAGCCTGCCGGTTGAGTAAATTGGCCGCCTGCTATCAGCACGAGTCCATCTATACTCATGGTCCCGCCGTTTAGCTGATAGGAACCCGTCATGATCAGTCCGGTGATTCCAGAGGCACTATTCCCAACTGTCTGAGTGCCGCCATTCTGTATAAACGTGCCGTTGATATTTTCTCCCCCCGTGGCGTTGAGAGCTGCGTTCTGGCTCATGGTGTACGAACTGCCTGCGCCTACCGTCAAAGTGCCGCCCACGGTGTTGCTGCCAGCAGACTGTGTAAATGTGCCAGTGCCACTGTTACCAATTGTTGCATCATCGGTTGTGAGCGTTCCTCCGGTCATCGTATAGGTTCCGCTGGAGCCCGCTGCGTCGCCCAGGGTTAAAGTTCCATAATCCACCGAATGTTGTCCGCCGCTCTGCGTGAACGTGGCGACGTCACCGCTATTGATGCCGATTTTCTCATCGCCATGCACTGCCAACACCGCGGTCTGGCTCAGCATGAATGACCCAGTATCGATGTTTAGATAGTAGCCAGACCCGGACGTGTTGGATCCGATGGTCAGAGCCGCGCTGCCGCTAAGTGAATAAGAGGCACCAGACGAGATGCCCACGGCATACAATCCGGCGGTGGATGCATCCGTCTGCGTGAACGTGCCGCCTGTGATATTCGTGGCGACATCCTCGACGGAAAGGCCCGCCGTCTGACTCATCGCATAGGAACCCTTAGCGCCAATATTCAGCGTGTTGTAGACCGTATTAGTTCCACCGATCTGCGTGAAGGTCCCCGTGCCCGTTACCGTGCCGATGTTTTCGGTTGAGGTGGTCAGCGAGCCGCTGTTCAGGTTATATGTGCCGTTACCCGAATTCGCGACGTTCAAGCTGCCGAATGAAACGGCAACGCTCCCTCCATTCTGATTAAACGTGCCGGTTCCCGCGACGCCAACATCAAGCGCGCCCGACGAATTGCTCACCGTAACACTTCCGTCACCGCTGATATTGTACGTGCCACTATCAGACGAGAGAACGCCGAGTTGCAGCGTCGTGCTAACGGTATTGGACCCTCCGGTCTGGGAGATCGCACCATAACCTTTGGTGCCGCCGTCGCCGAGGTATTCATTCGCTGCTGCCAGACCGGTCGTGGAATCCCCGATGGTCAAGTAGTCGGTGCCGTGAAGCAACGCGCCGCCATGGCTGATGGTTAACGTACCAAGCGTTACGCTTGCTCCCGTATAGTCATAAGTGACTACCCAACCATTAAAGCCCGGAGCTCCGCCGCCGCCGATGATGGAAGCACTGTCGCCATTGCCCGGGAGGCCGACTGGACTCCAGTTGTTTGAATTATTCCACGTCAGCGTACCAGTGTTGTTGGTGTAAGTATAAGACGTGGCGGCCTCGGCGCTTTGGCAGCAGGCCGCGACGAATCCAACCACCCAGAAATAGCGCCGCAGAATTGACCGACTGATCCGTCGCATTTTTGCCTCCAACTGAAAATGAATGTTAATGGGGGAAATATATCGATGTATTGCGGCGAAACCAATGGAAAAATAAAAACTCTTAGATAAGCGATGCCAACGGGTTAAGAGCGCTTCCGAATGCGCGCGGGCAGTATCACTAACGCGAGGACCCCGGCCATGAACGGCTCAGGCAGGGTTGTGGAAATATTCATACCGCCACTTCCAGCGGCGCCAAGCATGAAAAGCGAATAATCGTCCGCATTAACTTTGCCGTCGTAATTGAAGTCGCCGGTTTGCCAGGTGGTGCCGCTTGAAGACATCGCGGAAAGATCGGATGAATTGACCACACCGTCGAGATTAGCGTCGCCGAGCCAGGTGTATTCGATTTCGACGCCTGAAGCGGTGGTCGCATAGCCGACGCTGGTTCCAGGTTTAGTAGAGATAAGAGAAGAGAAAAGTCCAGAGTTGCCCCAGGCGCCATGGTCATAGGCGCTGGCTAAATATGAACGGATGGTAGCTGCCGGCGTGGAAGCGACGAAGATTTCGTTGCCGAGGATGTTCACGGTGGCTGGGGATGAGATGGAAAGAGAGGCGAGGTGTTGATCGGAGCCGAAGATGACCTGGCCGCCATTGGCGGTGATCGAGAGAGGCGAGGCGAGGGCGCTACCGACGTCGGTATTAAACGTCGCGGCGCCGGCGGTGTTTGTGAAAGTGGTGGCGGGGGACCAGCTTTGTGGGCCGGATTGAGTGAAAGTTCCGGAATTAGTGGAAGGGTCGCTGCTCTGGAGCAGACCAGCGTTTGTGAAGGTGCCGGTGTTGGCGAACGTGCCGCCGGTGAAGATGAATTTATCGCCGGCGCTTCCGGTCATGGTGCCACCGGGGATGATGGTGACATTGTTTTGGAAGACGTTGGTGGCGGGGTCGGAGATGTAGGCATTACCGGAGTAGGTTCCCCCGAAGGTGACGGTCGTGCCGACAACGAGAATGGTGCCGTTGTTGGTGATGTTGCCGGTGAAGATCGCGGGGTTGTATTGGATGCTGATGGATTTACCGGCGCTGTTTGTGATGTTGCCGTTGATGGTGCTGGCGCCGCCGGTGAGGGTGATGGCGCCGTTGTTGGTCAGGGCGCCAGTGCGGAGAATTCCGTAGCCGGTGATTTGGCCGGTGTTGTTCATGGCGTGGCCGTCATTATCGAACGTGCCGCCGACGAGCGAAATAACGCCGGCGTTGGTGGCGAGTCCCTGAGTGATTAAAAGTGTGGAGCCCGCGGTAGCCTGGATTTGGCCGGCACTGGCGTTGGTGATGCCGGCAGCGGAGAGGATCAATTCTCCGCTGGTAGCGGAGATGCTGCCGGTGGAATTAATGATTGGGGAGGTAATGCCGCCGTTGCCTTGAATGGTGCCGGTGTTGGTGATTGCCCCGCCGCCGAGCATGGGCGTGTATCCTTCGATGTTAATCAGGCCGGCGTTAGTCCAAGCCGAGCTGATGGCTAGCGTGTTGGTAACGAAGATAGTTCCGCCGGTGTTGGAGAAATTTCCGACAATGGTTCCGCTACCTTCAATGGTGCCAATATTGGTTGCAGCGGCAGCGTTGGTGAAGGTCAGGACGCCTGTCAGATTAAGCAGGCCATCATTGGTGAAGGCCGGACTGATTGTGCCGGAGCCTTGGAGCAATCCGCCGAAATCGTTGGTGATTGCACCGCTGCCGGCGAGTGTGGCGCCGCTGATATACAGTGTTCCGAGATTGTCCAAGCCACTGCCATTAACCGTGATCAACTCACCGGGGGTTAGAGAAATATTTGCGTCGTTCAGAATTCCATTGGCTGCGGTGAAACTGGGTCCAAGGTTGACCGAGCCCTGATTGATGAGCCGCGCATTGAATGTACCACTTTGATAAGTAAAGACCCCTTGGTTCTGGAAATTGCCGTTGATCGTTCCACCTGCCTGGGTGAAGGTAGAAAAATAGAGCGTGCTGCCTGCGTTTTGAGTGAGGGTGCCAGAGGATGTGAGAGTGATGTTCTCGCTGACGTAATGCGTGCTGCCGCTGTTTAGAGTGAGGGTGAAAGCGCCAGTTCCGCCGATGGTTTCATTTCCTGTGACCATGAGCGTCTGGCCTGAACTCAGAGTGAGCCCGGTGAGAAAAGCATCGGAGGTGCTTGTGTTAGCAGCGCCGGAATCCCAGGTGACATCGGAGGTGATGTTCAGCGTGCCGCTGGTCCAGTTGAACAGCGAAGGCAGGCCATTGAAGTCGAGTTGGGCGGTGTTGATGGTACCGCCATTGAGCGTGACGGAGGTGCCGGGCGTGTTGAAGATGGTCAGCGTACCACCGATGGTCATGGTAGCGCCATTGGTAACGCTCAAGACCCCCATGCCAGCAGGAGCGGCAACCGAGCCGGTATCCGCGGCACTCTCGCCGCCAACTGTAACGTCGTTGCTGGAGGAAAACGAACCGCCGCTGAGGTTGTAGGTTCCGACTCCTCCGAGGAAAATGCCGAGGTCCAATTCACCGCCGTTGCCACCGCCTTGAATGGTGGTGTTTGTGCCGCCGGTCTGGGTGAATGTTCCCGTGCCGTAGACACCAACGGCCTCAATCCCAGCGACGTAAAGAGCGCCGCCGCTGAGGGTATAGGTTCCTGTGGAAACAGTGGAAGCATTGACAAGAAGGTTGCCTTGGTTGGTGGCGTTGCCGAGGATATTGCTGCCGCCGGTCTGGTTGAAGGTGCCCGTACCGTAAAAGCCGATAGCTTCACTGGCGCCATTGGATCCAAGTAATGATAGAACTCCGGTACCGCTGAGCGTATACGAACCGCTCGAACCAGCGTTGTAACCCAGAACAAAAATACTGCTGGCGCCAGTGATGGTATTGGTGCCGCCGGTCTGGGTTGCGGTTACCGAGCCGCTGTTTCCGATGATTTCTTGACCGGCGACCGACAACGACTTGCTTGCCGAAAGCGCAAGCGTACTGGCGATATTGCCGCCGTTAGCTGCGGTATCGAAGATCGCATTGAAATTGGAATCGGTCAGAACGAGTGTGCCGCTGGTCCAATTGAACAGGCTCAAGTTTCCTGACAGATTCAATGAGCCGGTGCTGAGGGTTCCGCCGCTGAGTGCCAGGCTGCTACCGGAAGTATTGTAGACGGTAAGCGCGTTGGTGCTGGGGATAGTGACACTGCTTGCTCCGCCGACGGTGAGAGCGCCTTTGCCACCCGGCCCGAAAAGGCTGCCGCCCACATACAAATTCCCGCCCACGGTCAGCGTCGCGACGGAGTTGAGCGTAAGCGAGCCAGTCGAGCCGGTGTTGTAGCCGAGATTAATATCCGTGCCGACGGTATTGGTGCCAGCCTGGGTGATGGCTCCTGTGCTGTTGTAACCGATGGTTTCGCTGCCACTGACGGAAAGCGTCTGGCTGGCAGCCATAGTCAGCGTGCCCGCCGCGCTGCCACTGTCGCCGAAATTCGCGGCGGATGAATTATCAATGGTGATCGATTCGTTGCTCAGGTCGATCTCGCCGCCGCTCCAGTTCAACAGGTTCAAGTTTCCCGAAAGGTTCAACGAACCGACAGTGATGCTCCCGGAATTGTTCACTGTCAGGCCACTGCCGGCCGTGTTGTAAACCGTCAGGGTTCCGGTGTTGCTCATAAGGTATAAGTCGCCGCCCGACACGGTGAGGACTCCCTTGCCGCCGGCCGCAGTGCTTGTGCCGCCAACGTAGACGTTGCCACCAACAGTCAAAGTTCCCCCAATGCCGAGCGTGTATGTGCCGCTGGAGCCGCTGCTGAAACCGAGATACAGGTTATTGCCGCTTGAGATTGTGTTGGTTCCGCCGGTGTGGTTGAAGATTCCAGTGCCGGCATAGCCCACGTATTCGTTCCCAGTAACCGAAAGCGCGCCTGTGCTACTCAGATTATACGTGCCGTTGGACCCTGAGTCGCTACTGATATAGAGAGCGCTGCCGGAGGCAATGGTGTTGGAACCGCCGGACTGGTTGAAAGTTCCCGTCCCGCCGTACCCGATTTCCTCGGTCCCGCCGGACAATGTCCCGGTACCGCTGAGCGTATAGGTGCCGTTGGAACTGGCGAACACGCCGACATACAGAATGGAGCCAGCATTAATGGTGTTTGTGCCGCCGCTCTGATTAAAGTTCCCCGTCCCGGTATACCCGACGGATTCGCTTCCGTTGCCCGTTAGCGAGGCCGTCCCGTTGAGATAGTAAAATCCCTTGTCGGCGCTGTAATATCCAATGTAAAGCTCGCCTCCGGCGGCGATGGTGTTGCTGCCGCCGGTCTGGTTAAAGATTCCTGTCCCGTTGTTTCCCGCGCCGGAATCGCCAACGTACTCGTTCGTGGCGGACAGATTGTTGGCCGCCATGGAAAACAGTGTGGTCGCGGTGCCGGTATAGTTGGTCAGGTCAATCGTCAGGCTGTTCAGCGTCACCGCCGAACCGGTGTAATCGTAAGTGATGGTGCGATTCACCCCGTCGGTTTCAGTAATGTTAACAATATCGGTGGCGACCGGAACAGCCGCGGGGCTCCAGTTGGTAGTGGTGCTCCAATTGCCGGTCGAATCCACCCAGGCGCGCGTGGTAGCCTGCGCCAGGGGCGAATAGACAAGCGTAGACAGGCCAACTAGCGCATACCATCGCGATATCGCATGTCGGTTTTTTTTGTGCCGCATCGAATCCTCTCCCATAGAAGGTGAGGAGGCATTCTACCACAATACCACTGGATAATAGCAAAAAATAAAAACGATTACCGCAGCCCGCGGCGACGATGGAGGATCAATGCGAGCACTGCGACGAATGCTCCAGCGGCCGGTTCGGGCAATGTCGTAGAAATATTGTTCCCATTGCTGGCTGCATCGCCGAGCATGAAGAGGGCGTAATCATCGCCGTTGACTTTCCCGTCGTAATTAAAATCCCCGGTTTGCCAGCTGGTGCCGGACACAGACATGTCGGCCAGGTCGGATGCATCCACTACGCCATCGAGATTGGCGTCGCCGAGCCAGGTGTATTTGATTTCGACCTGCGTTCCCGTATCGAAATATCCGAGCGTGGTCGAGCCGGTGGCGTTGGCGGCGGCAATGGTGGAATTAATACCCGCGCCGTTCCACGCCCCGCCCTTATATCCAGTTGCCAAGTAGTTCGCGACTAAAGCCACCGGATCAGCGCCGCCACTGTAATTGACCACCAAAAGATTGTTAGCGACATCAATACTTGCACCAGCGGCAAGGCTAAGGTTGTTGAATTGTATGGTGGTTGGCGTGCCGGTATTCGGGGCAACAAACACCTTGGCCGCGGTGCCGAGGCTGAGCGTATTGCCGGTGGTTGTGTTGCCAATCGACAGGCTTGCTCCGGTTTCGAGTGTGACGATCGACTGATAAGTCACCGTGCCGCTGCCTGTTTGCGTGACTGAATCGCCAGCGTCAATCGTCAGGGTATTGGCCACCAAAAGGGTGGCACCGCCAGCCACGTTGAAGGTCGTATCGCTTGCAATGGTGACCGGCAGTTCGAATTCCTGCGTCCCCTGATCGACCTGCACTAATGCACTTGAACCGCTGGCGGCTTGGAGCATTATTGTTCCGGCGCCGGCTAAAACATAAGTGATTGCACTGTTAAAATGGATAGTACCGACCGTGATGGGAATGTTCGTATAGACAGTTTGCGCTGAGGAAATCATCCCGAAGAAATCTGCTTCGGATCCAACTCCGTCTGGAACGATGTCATTCCAGTTTGATGCGTTATTCCAGTCGCCGCTGTTCGCTATCGCCCATGATGAACCTCCCGTGATAGGCGCCGTCGCCCCCGAGACGCCCATGGAAAAATCGCGCGCAATAAGATTGAACTGGATATCGTCGCCGGTTTCGTACGAAAGTTGGTCTGCAAGCGGCGAACCAATACCATTCGAACCAAAGGTCTGGTATACGTCTGCTAAGTTATTCCCCGGCGACGCGGAGATCGGAGCCAGGGACAACCAATATGTTCCTGGGCCAAGGACGATCGTTGGTGATGGCGTTGCCGCCAACTGGTACTCATAATAACCGTATATACCGTCACTGACATAGGTGAGTGTATCAGGCACCGTGCCTGCATCTAAAAGCACCCCGCTGCTCCCTGGCGACAATCCTTGGCGGATTTCATAACTGGCAGAAGTGGTCACGTTGGGGTCGTTAAGTTGACCGTGGTCAATGTTGTTAAAAAGAACATTTGCAAAAAGCCCTGTAACGCTCCACTGTTCTCCTGCAGGCACTGTAAAATCATCGTATTGATAAACGTCCGCTGATCCAAAATCCTTTTGGTTGAGACTATTCAATGTGAACACAGGATTGTTGGCGTTCCCTCCGGGATCGCCACCATAGAATAGCACATCCGCCCGAAGCGTAGACGCCAAGACCACGCACGCTGCGAAAATGAAACGCGAACGTGGTAAAGATATCACTTGAACACCCATATGACTTTCTCCTGCCAAACCGAATCGCCTGCAATGCGCCAAAAAGCGAGAGCAAGCCTAAACATCGCGCTTTACGATCTGCACTTACTTCCCTTTTTGATAGCGCAACGCGCACAGAATCGCCCACGAATTGCGGCCAGCAGAGTCGGAAACTGGCCGCACACGCTGTAATTTAAGCCAATGATTTTTCGCCTTCCCATGCCATTTTCTCCCAGCAAGATTGGATTTGAAGCTGCCCGGAAATCTTCGCGGAAAAGCCGATCCTATCCTCGAAGATTAGTCCGGGGCGAAAATGCCCCGGCTCAACCAAGGAACGCAAACCGCCGATTTTCGGAATAGCTCTCGACACAAAGCCCAATGACGCGGGCCGGATTCTACCATAATTTTGGGGAAAGTGAATAGTTTTTTTCAAAAAGCGAGATTTTTCTTGCGTCGGATGCAAGGAGCGTAGGATTTTGAAGCCGGCCGGGGCGAGAATCAAAGCGTAGCCAGCAAACGATCATATTCGGCGTGGGTGCCGATGAAGAACCAGATGATTTCGGAATCGCTCTTTCGGACGCCGACGGCGCGATACGAATCGCTAACGCGCACGGACCAAAGAGGCAACCTGGCATTGAGGGGTTTGAACTGAAGGCTGGGATGTGCCGGGTCGGCTTGGAAGCGGCGATAGGCATTGCTGGCTCGCTGCTGGATTTCGCGCGGGAGGCGGGCGAAATCGCGGCGGAAGGATGGATGCAGGCGGGATATCAAAGCGAATCCGGATCGAGCGGCTCACAGAGGCCGCGGGCATCATCAGCGAGTATATCGCTAACCCGCTGCTCCAGCGCCTGCGCGTGCGCCGCGGTGGATGCGGCCCAGCGCTCATCCTCTGCTAATTCATTAAGGAGGAATTGCGCCAGGCGATCTTGTTCTGTTTCAGGCACGGATCGGAGCCGCTGGATTGCCTGTTCCATGAGTTGGGTCATGATTATCTATTATACGGCGAATTTAACGAGCGGCAATTGGCCAAGCGCCTGCGTAAACCGCATTCGTATGTGCATAAGGTGGAAGTGGGTGATCAGCGGATTGATCCGATTGAGTTCATTGCCTGATGCCGATCTGTGCGGAGTTGGAACCATGCGGGCGGTTCGAGAATTACAGAATAGTACCCAAAAAAACCCACGGATCGTTAAATCCGTGGGCCTTGGTATGGTGGGAATTAAATACTTCGTTATTTAAGACTGCGCCGCTTCGGCGGCTTTTTCTTCTTCAGTCTTCGAGTGAATCCGCAGAACGCCATCTTCCATGACCGCGCGGATCTTGGAGAGAGCCTTGTTCTGAATCTGGCGGACACGTTCCTTGGTCACGCCGATGATCTTGCCGACTTCTTCCAAAGTCAGCGAGCTGTCATCCTGCTGTTCCCAGTTGAACCGCCGACGGATCACTGTCTCTTCGACCGTGCTCAGGTCAGCGAGGTTGCGATCGACGATCTGCTTGAGCTCATCGACACAATCCTCTTCAACCTGATCGCGGCGCTTGTCGGCCCAATCGCTCTTCTCATATTCCGGCTCAAATTCAACCGGGAAACGAGTCCGATGCCGAGTGTGCTTCTGCGCCGTTCGGCTGAAAGCCTTCAAGATCGCGCGGCAGGCATACGTCGAGAACTTAAATCCGCGATCAATGCTGAATTTATCCACGGCCCGCAGAAGAGCCATGTTGCCTTCAGAAACGATCTCGGCAAAGTCGACATCACCCAGACGCGTGCGCTTGGCCATCGCCAGCACCAATGCAAGATTGGTGCGAGTCAGGTATTCGCGGTAGTGCTCAAAGCGCCGATGCCATTCGAGAAAGCGCTCAGCCAATTCCTTGGTGAGGCCGTCCCGCTTGATGCGCTTCTGCAATGCGATCAAACGCAGCTTGCAATAATTGAAACGCAGGAACATCAGCCGCTCTTCCTTGCCGTCCATCAGCTGCGGCGTACCGGGGATCTGCCCCAGCTCGAGATCATCGCGCGTGGGCTGATACCAGCTGGTCATGGGCAGCTCTTTTTCCGCATCCGGACCAAAGAGTTCCTTTTCCACCGTACGCGTGTGAAACGTCGGGGAATCCATGAAAGCATAATTCTCTTCCAACAACGGCTCCACTTGTGCGCGCAAAACCCGCGGCACAGGCGGCTGTCGAGTTGGCTTCTTGTTTTTAACCATGGTGGCCATAATGGGGCCTCCTTGCTCTATTACTAATTCCATACTCATCGTGTCTTCTAACATCCGCAATTGCAAATAATGTTTCAAACAACCTATCTTAATACGACCGAAAACAGGCTTTGGTTCTCATTACAAACCATTGAAAAACCACGTTTTACATCTGCCTCTCCCCACGGATATTTATCCGAGGACACAAACACAGCCTGTCGATTCTCCATAACAAGTTCGATACCATAACCTTTGCTCATGGCAATCGAGCTAACAAAACACGCAAAGGCCAAGGATCGGCTGATTCTTGGAGGAAGCTTTAACCCGATACATTACGGGCACTTAATCTGTGCTCGGGCCGCCGCCGAAGCGCTCGGGTTTGCCAAGGTAGTTGCGATACCCTCAGCACAGCCGCCGCACAAGCCAGTATCTGCCGATCTGGCATCTTCGGCCGATCGGTATGCCATGACCGCATTGGCGATTGGCAATTCCGCCCTTTTCGAACATAGCGATATTGAACTCAAAAGGGAAGGGCCAAGTTATACCATTGATACCGCCACCGAGCTCAAACGTGGCGGATGGGGCGAAATAAATTGGTTAATCGGGGCCGATATGGTGCAAATCCTTCCCACCTGGCATCGGGCAGAGCGGCTGCTGGAAGAGGTGAACTTTTACCTCTTGGCCAGGCCCGGATGGTCATTTAACTGGCAAAACCTGCCGCCCGCATATCAAAAGCTGCGGGAAAGGGTTGTCACTGCTCCACTTATCGAAATCAGCGCCACCGAGATCCGCCGGCGCGTAGCAGCCGGGAAGAGCATTGACTATCTAACCCCCCCCGCTGTGGTGGAATATATCGCAGAGCGCCGGCTGTATTTGTAAATCGTTTTCGTAACGCAGTGCTTCGCTCCGCCGCTAAATAATTTGGGCGCCAATAGTTAGAGCGGATTGCACGTAACTGCCCACAGTCTTGTTTAGAGCGGGTTGCAGGTTAGTGCACACATATATTCCCTGTAGCCGCCCCCTACGCTGTACGCGACGTGTGTGCACCGACTTGCAGCCCGCTCTAGCCGCCCCCTTGGGGGCGTGTTTTCCAAGTGTGCACCGACCTGCAACCCGCTCTAGCAGGCTGCTGCAAAACTCGGTTATCGCGGACTTGAACTGCGATTCTGACGAAAGAATGCGGTCGAAATTTGAGAAATTTGAGTTTTGCAGCAGCCTGCTAGCCGCGGTGGCGCCAGTGAGCTTGTCGAACTACGCAGCACCGCGTTGAATCTCCCATTTCAATTACGATTGGCGGGTTGTCCCTGCCGCGCTGCCTGGGTTAGCAGATGCAGAACCGCATTTTGCTCTTTGCCATCACTTAGCTCTGCAGAACGCTGCTTCAAGGTGCGAAGGAGTGACCCATCCATATAAGCATTAAGAATCGCGGGGTGGACATAACATTTTCGGCAAATCGCGGGAGTATTTCCGAGTTGCTTCGCAACTGTTTCAATCGCTCGCACGATGTTCTTTTTCAGTAGAGTCGATTTGGAATTTTTCCCATCGGCAGATTGAATTTCCTGGAGAGCCCGCGCAGCCAGTACTGTTCCTGCCCAGGTGCGAAAATCTTTGGCCGTGAAACCATTGCCGGCCACTCCGTGCAGATAATCATTCACATCGGTGCTGGAGATATCGTGTAGCTTGCCATCCTCACCTTCATAGCGAAATAGATGTTGTCCCGGCAATTCCTGGCAGGCTTTAATCAGACGAGACAGGCGATCGTCTTTCAGCTCGACGCGGCGATGCACTCCAGATTTGCCGGTGAAATCAAAGACGGCTTTGCGACCTTGTACCTGGACGTGGCGATCCTGGAAAGTCGTCAGACCAAAATGTTTGTGCTGCTTGGCGTATTCATCGTTGCCAATGCGGATCAGCGTTTTTTCCAGCAATTCCACCGCCAGCGCCACGACTTTCTCGCGCGGAAGCCCGGGCTTGCGCATATCGGCGGTGGTTTGACGCCGAATTTTTGGTAGCGCCTTAGCAAATGCAATCACATGATCATATTTTGTCCCATCGCGCGTGGTTCGCCACTCCGGATGATAGCGGTGCTGCTTTCGCCCGGCAGCATCTCGCCCCGTGGCCTGAACGTGCCCGCGAGCATCACGACAGATCCAAACATCGGTCCACGCCGGCGGAATCACCAGAGAGCGAATGCGCTTCAGCGTTGCTGGATCGCGCAGCGGTTTGCCATCGGCATGAAAATAGGCGAACGATTTTCCACGTCGCTGCCTGCTAATGCCGGGCGCATTATCGTTTACGTAATGCAGCCCGGCTTCTTTTGCAGCAGCGATGTTTGGATCAGCGGCGCGCATCAGGATTGGTTTTCCGCGAGCCGCTGGAAACTTGCTTGCCCGGAATGCGATTGCTTGTTTTGGTCATGACACTTTCTCCTTATGGGGATTGCTGTGAGATTTAGCGTGATCGGGATTCGTTTTGGCCGCTGCATGATCGTGCGAGGCGGCGTTGCGACCGTCGATCGTGCTGGCGTATTTAATTCCGACGGTCTTCTCTGCTTCGCCATTGAGCATGCGATTGACCCATTCGACGCCTTGCATGAGCGAGTGATCGGTGTTGGAAACTTCGTATTTCCACATTCCGAATCGGCCACGTGAATAAATATCCTGCTTCTCCAGATACGGAATCACTTCCGACAAAATCCCATCACGCTCGACGGATGGCGTCGGATAACTGTAATCCGCGTGATATGTCCAGGTATCGCAAATGTCTTTGCGATCTTCCTGTTTGAGGAGGCCGGAATTAATCAGACCTTGAATTGTGTCATCAACAATTTTGTTTCCATCGACCGGCTTATGCTCGCTGTAACTGGTCTCGCATAGCAGCGAATAATATCGATCCTTATCCGGCGTCATGTACGGCGAATAGTTGCTCAGATAAGTCACGCGATAGAACGGACAATTGTTTTCCGGGAAGTACATCCACGATTTGGTGCTCGGGCACGGCTGCTTGATGCCGATACCGACCATGTAGCCGCCGGAATGTTTCAAACTCGCCGCTTGTTTTTTAATTGATCGTGGCATCTCGCCATTGATCGCATCATTGCAAAGTTTATCCAGGGGCATAGTGCTCAGCAGCATGTCGAACTTGACGATTTCGCCATCGCGGAAATAGATTTCTTTCTTGCCCATGTTGATGAAATCAATTGTCTTATTGAGATTCACATGGCCACGCAGAGGCTTTTCAAAGCGGCGATAGAATTCGCCGGTGCCACCGAACAGCGGAAATTTGAACTGGTTATTCGGGCCCCAACCGAAATCATCGCTGCCCATCACAACATTCTTGATCGCGCGGTCCACATCGACGACAGCCACGCGCTCGCCGATCCATTCCTTATTCATCATTTTTGGCGGATGCGCCCAGACCTTGAAGTTGTAAGGCTTCATGAAGTGCTTGCAGATGCCATCGCCAAAAACGGCTTCGATGAACTCTTCGAAATTTTTCGCGTTACGAAAATCGCCTTTCGCTTGCGCTGCCACTAATCCCGCGAGGCATTCGTACGTCGCTTCTTTAGGCAGATAACGAATATTGTTCTGGAAGGGGTAAGGAACCCAATTCTCGAACATGCGAACCCAGCATTCGCGATTGTTCAATTGAAAATCCTGGCCCATTAATTTGTCGAACACTTCGTCATAGTATTTATAGTGAGAGAACATCACGTGGCCGCCGATATCCCAGGTAAAGCCGGTGGAGTCGGTGAAACTGCTGGCAAGCCCGCCAATGTACGGCGAACGCTCATACATCTGGAAATTTTTGTACCCCAATTCCTGAAGGCGGTACGCGGCTCCAAGCCCCGTTGGCCCAGCTCCGATGATGACAATCTTCTTCTGTTCCATAGCTTTAATTCACTTTCATTTTCAGTCGCACTTAAAGTGCACCGCAGGTTATGAACCTTTGGTTGTTTGATATTGATATTCCAATTCGCTTTCGCTGATCGGCTCGATCTTCGGGCCTGATCGATGCGATGAAGAGCCGATCGCGCTGCGGATCAAATCCTGCATGGTCGCTACCGTGCTCTCCCACGAAGACTTCTTTGCAAGTTCCAGACCTTTTGCCACGCGCTCAGGTTCTTCCTTGCGCAGTGCGGATTCGGCGGCGGAGATAAACCCATCTGCACCTTCAGTAATCCGCACGATGTCCGACCATTGGCGAACTACATCACGCACCGGCGTCGAAACAATCGGCTTACCGGTCGCCATATATTCCAGCCCTTTTGTCGGGTTGATGTATTGTGTTGACGCATTCATCGCGAAGGGCATCATGCAGACATCAAACGCAGCGCAGTAATTCGGAAGCTGCTGATAATCGCGGCCGCCGAGCCAGAAAAGATTAGGCGAATGCGGGAGCAGATTCGGATCAACTTTCACGACCGGGCCAACCATCGCGAAGGACCAATCGGGTCGCTTGCGCGCCATCTCGCCGATCATTCCGTAATCCACGCGCTCATCGATTACACCAAACCAACCGAGAATGGGCCGCGGCATGAAATCGATGTCCGGTGGGACCGCGGTAGTGCTATCAGCAGCTTTATTAAAATGCTTAAATTCAACCCCGCAACCGAAAATATGTACGTTGGGGTGAATCTTCTTGCGCTTTTCACCCATCTCGTAGCCACCCGTGAAAACGACATCCGCGTATTGCATGAGACGTTTTTCGTTGTCGACGAGTGCCTTAGGAGCGCCAGCGAAATTCGCCAGTTCGTCCATGCAGTCATAAACCACCCCACGATTGGGGAAATAGCCCAGCGACCACGATGAATCCATCGGGCTGTAATACCAGAGCAACGGCTTATCAAACTCGCCATCCTCATTCATCCGCTCGATGGCTTCGGCCGTCCATTTGCGAAGCATTTCGGGGAGTTTCGGATTTTTATTCCACGACGCCGCCACGTGCGGACAAACCACAGTGACATTGGGCATCACGCGGTGATACTGAATATCCGGCTCGCTCCCTTCGGGTTTATCAAAGAACGGCTCTTCAACAAAGAGAATCGAATGCTTACGGGCAAAGCGAGAGAGGAACTGTTGTGGGCGTTGCCAGACGAATCCCCAGCGAAGGTGGCAGAAGACCACGATTCCATACCGATCCGTGCTCTTGGCCTCGTGTGATGCTTTGGTTGGGTCGCCTTCGGAATGGAGGGATGATTTGAGGCGGCGATCGACGGCGCTTTCGTTTTCTTTGGTGGCGCTGGGCGTAGCGATCGCGTGACCGTTACCATTGCCATTGCCGTTTGAGCTGGCTTTTGCTTCGATCTGCGGTTGAATCCATTCGCCCAAGGGCGGCAGCTGTTCTTCTTCTGCTTCTGCGGAAGGGTAATTGATGTTTTCGAGTTTGCCCACGAGCTGTTCGCCGCTGCCGGCGAGCTCCCGGAAATGTTCGACCAATGGCGAGGGGCTGCGTTTGAGCGTTCCATCGCTTTGGCGGTGTAGATTGAACAGGCCTACTTCATGAATCTTGCCGACGCGGTGCGTGAGCGCTCCGTCCCAATCGAGTTGATCGATCATCGGCCACCAGATCAGGCCGAGCATGGGAACGCCGTCTTCGCGCAGACGGCGGATATCGTCAACCATGCTATCCAGCCAGATTTCGCGATTTATGGCCTGGCCCTCGATGCTGGTTTCCGTCAACATCATCGGGATGCCGTAACGCTGCCAGTAAGCGTTGGCTACGCCGTGGAGGCCGATGGGTTTATCTGCGCGATGCTGGCGAACGCCGCCGCCGGCGCGATCCAACTGCCAATCGGAGTGCGGGTAATAATCCAGGCCAAATACATCCGGCGTCTGCGGATTAGAGCGGAACCATTCCAGGTCGAGATCGGACAGGCCATATGCATTCAGCCAGGAATAGAGCGGATGGTTCGCATCCACGCGGCCGAGCAGCAGGTCCATCACCAGAAATCGTCGCAGGTTTCGTCGCGCCACTTCACCTTGCAATTGTTTATCGCGTGTCTTGTACGATTCGGCGGCGTCACAGAGTAACACGGTTGCTTCCGGCATTTGCCTGCGAATAGCGCGAATGGATCGGCTGGTTGCTTGAACAACGCGCGAAAGCACCGGCATATATCCGCGCCACTTGCGGGCGTGGGGGGGCCAAAAGCCAAAGTCGCCGCTGAATAGCGCCAGCACTAGTGGCTCATTGCAGGGCGACCAGATTTTCACCATCGAGTGATAGCGTTCGACCATCGCGCTCGTAAAATGTTCCAGGGCTTCGGGGAATTCTGGGTCACCGGCGGCCTGTTTTAGCCAGAGCGGGGTGCCGAAATGCATTACATCGAGCAGTAGTTCCAGGCCCAAGTCTTTGGCGCACTGCAGACGTTCGTCGGCAGCTTTCCAATCGAATTTGCCTCGCTTTGCCTCAATCTCATGCCAGGGAAGGGCATAGCGTAAATGGGTAATGCCTAATTCATCCTTGGCTCGTGTTAAATCTTCTCTGCAAAAACGATCATGCTGGGTCCATTCGAACTGGTTCACATTCAAATGCGGGATAAATGAGCATTCGACACCGGCGCCCCAGATGAATTTTTGAAAGGGTAGGGGTGAATGCGTTGGTTTGATTGCTTGAGTTTCCATACTGGCCATATTCATGTGCGCACCTCTCGCGCAGTGTTTTTATGAGAATTTATGAAATTAAAATTTTGTACCTGGCCGACCTAATCATCGCGCGACGAAGCGGCCATGGGAAATACTGGAGGCGGGTCGCTACGCGGATCAGCGGAACGACCAAAATGCTTCAATCGGCATTCGATATAACGCTTCCAGACTTCAGCGGGGCTCGGCACCACGACGCCCAAGGGTTCAGGCAGCGCCCAAGCCGCCTCGCCTTCTCGCAAATTATTTGTCCATTCACCCAGCATATAAACCGTGCCTTTGATACTTAAAATAGGCAATCTGCCAATAGGCGGAACGCAAAGGGCGTGCCGTTTAAATCGGCTAATTTCTGCACTTCAGATTGGCGGTGAAAACATGGCGGGTTTTCGGAAATATTTTTTCCGAAAACACCGAGCTAAGCATATTTATGAAATGAATGTTCAGACCAACTAAGTCACTGTGGCCGATCCGACGACATACCCGGGCCCGTTGCAGGCCGCTGGGGTGTAAGCGAGTCCACAGGAGCAGGCGAACTGGTGGGTTGGTCCTGGAGATCGCTTACCAATGTAGGCGTTGATTCTACTTCTACGCGCCGATTCTCTGAGCGTGCATCCGGTGAATAGGCACGCTGACGAACGGGTTCGAATGTCGAGCATCCCATTACGCGCAGGACGTCGGGTTCGACCCCCGCGGTAGTCAGATAATCCGCCACTGCCTGCGCACGGCGCAGAGAAAGATTCATGCGCTGCTGAGCGGTTGCGCTATCAGCGAAATCATCCAGCGACGTATGCCCTTTAACCAGCACGATGTTTCGGTGGCCGCGAATCTGGGTCACAATTTGATCAAGAGATTGTTTAACTGAAGGCAGGATACTCGCGCTGCCCGCGTCGAACATCAGTCGCCCGCCGACGATCGCCTGCGAGCCGGGACGCACGCTGGTAACCTCAGGATCGGTGCCGACTGGCCCCTGCGGCGATACTTCGGTCTTTGCCCCCTTGCCTGGGCCATTGAGTTTGCTGCGATCCAGCTTATCGAGCATGATTTGTAGATCAATGATGTCGGGATTGCCGGTCTTGGGGATATACCCCAGCGATTCCCGGATGGACGCCATCACCTTGGTCACCTGGTCATTGATCTTGGGCTGGTTTCCCCCCGGCGGCGTGGGCTTGAGCACCCACAGGATCACGAACAATCCCATCATGCACATGATCAAATCCGCCAATGTGAAGATCCACTCCGGGCATTCTTCGCATTCAACTTCTTTGCATTTGCAGGCGGATTTTGACATCTATATGAAACGATGAACGATGAACGATGAACGATGAAGGAAATACAAAACGGCAAGAGTATTTTGTATTTTTTTCATCGTTCATCGTTCATCGTTCATCGTTCTCCTTATGCTGCTTTTGGCATGGCTGCCTGTTGCTTGGATGAGAGGAAGCTCATTAGCTGCATTTCAACCACACGCGGATTGTTACCAGCCTGGATGGAGAGCACTCCCTGCAGGACAATTTCTTTGCCGAATACTTCTTCCTTGGAGCGCTCGCCGAGCTTTTCTGCCATGGGGCCTGCGACGAGGTTTTGCATCAAGGCGCCGTAGAAAGTTCCGGTAAGAGCGCCGGCGAGGGCGTGGCCGATGACGGCCGGATCGCCATTGAGGTTGGAGAACATAGCGACCTGAGCGAGCAAACAGGCAATCAGTCCGCAACCCGGGCCGAACTTGGCCATCATCGCCCAGAAGGCTTTGCCGTGCTTGTGGCGCTCGATCATCGCTTCGACTTCGATGCGCATGATGCGTTCGATGATTTCCGGATCGGTGCCGTCGATGGTCAATTGCAATCCGCGGCGAAGGAATGGATCAGGTGCTTCGCGCGCTACCGATTCCAGCGCCAGCACGCCGTCGCGCCGTGCGGTCTCGGCATATTGCACCATGTCCTTAATGACATGATCGATGTGCGCATCCTTGCAAAAAAGCAATTTCTTGGTCGCCCCCATGGCCGAAATCACGCTGTGCAAGGGAGACGAAGCAGTGGCCGCGCCAAAGGCGCAGCCGATGACGACGATCATTTCCGCCGGCTGAATGTATCCAGCAAAGTGCCCTTCCGAGGCGTGGTAAATGCCAAAGCACAGAGCTCCCCATGCAATGACAAAACCTATGAGTGTCCCGATATCCATGGGTGACTCAAATATCCGATCCCATTCGACCTGCAGCGCACCCGCAGCACTGCTTCCTTATTACTTTCGACAAATTGGCGCAAATAGGATGAGAGATTATGGGACAGAGGCCATTTTTAGCTCAAAAATCGCGATCGCTTGGCCTCCCAACGCTTCCCGAGCTGCCCCTCTTAAATTATTCAAAATAACTATTGACATAAATTTCCCAATGGATAATATACGCCGATAGGTTTAGTATGAATTCAATTGCTCCCAAAATTATATGTATGTGTTGCACGCAAATGCGTGCAACGAATATGTGAGCTCCCACCAATTGGCCGGGAGTTCTTCCCGGCGGAATCCAAATTTTGATTTGTTAGTAAGCCGGGAAAAGAAATTAGGACAGCTAACAGATGAAAAAATTGAAGGATGGATTTATGTCAGAACTAATCAGCTTATTTCGTGAAGCATCGAATGATTCCGGGCGTTCTCAAAACTCTCTTGGTAAGGAACAACAGCAACCGGAGTATTTTGTGCAGTTATTGAATTACCTGCGCGAAATCCGCCGGGAGCAAGGGCTGGCCTTTCGGGCAGCGATTACGGCCTTGGCAGAAGCTGACTGATATCGGCCACAATCGTACCTTTGAGATTTATTTTTACTGAAGCGCAGCCAGCATTGGCTGCGCTTCTGTTTTTATGGAATTCT
>DASXDR010000148.1:0-3319 GCA_036490535.1 Tepidisphaeraceae bacterium
ATGCGGCTGGGCGACAATCAATCACCGGCGGGAGCATCAGATGCGCCGCGAAATTGCAGATGGCACAGTTTTCTGGCTGCGGGGTTGGATGTTTTTGATCGCTATGGTGACAGTAAGGGCAGCAAGGAGCGCCATCCATGCTGACGATCCCGCGAGTGTGAACGGGGATGACGATGACCAGCCAGATGAACTGGTAAAGCACGAAAGAAAGATGCAGCGAGCGGCGGAGCATGGTTAGGCAGATACCAAATATAGCGGGTTCTAGTCCGTACCAAAACCCGGGAATTGGTCTGCGGCAAAGATTTTTGAGGGGAGCTGGCATCGCTTAGCGAAAAAAAATGGTCGGACGTGCCCCCTACGAGATGTTGCAAATTTACATATATGGCCATATATCGTAGCGGTGTTGGGTGGCGCAAAAGGGTTGCGCATGATCAGCGGATGAGGAATTTTAATCTGAGGAAACAAGCATCATGTGCAAGCGCATTTGTGCTGGCAGGATGGCGTTCTTGCTAGCGTTAGCGGTGCCAGTGTTGGCTTTTGGCGGCGACACGAATAGCGCCTTGCCAATCGATTCAGGAGCTACCGCGTGGATGCTCACATCCACGGCCCTGGTGCTGCTGATGGTGCCGGGCCTAGCCATGTTCTATGGCGGCCTGGTGCGTACCAAAAATGTGCTGGGCACGATGATGCACAGCTTTGGCGCGATGGCGATCATTGGGGTGATGTGGGCAGTCGCAGGATACGCTCTGAGCTTTGGACCAAATATATTGCACGGGTTTATTGGCTGGGATAAGTCGATGTTCTTCCTGGCGGCAGACTCGCGCGCCTATCCGATTAATAATGGCACGGCAGTGATTCCTGAACTGGTCTTCGCGATGTTCCAGGGAAAATTCGCGATCATCACGCCGGCGCTGATCGCCGGAGCTTTTGCGGAGCGCGTGCGCTTCCGCGGATATTGTATCTTTATCGCGCTGTGGGGATTGCTGGTGTATTGTCCGCTCGCTCACTGGGTGTGGGCGGCGGATGGTTTTCTCAATCGCATGGGCGCGCAGGACTATGCCGGCGGCACCGTCGTGCATATCAGCGCCGGCGTGAGTGGTCTTGTCTGCGCCTTGTATCTGGGTTCCCGCAAGGGTTATCCGCAAAGCGCGATGCATCCGAATAATCTGGTGATGTCGATGATGGGGGCTGGACTGTTGTGGGTCGGCTGGTTCGGATTCAACGCTGGCAGCAGCGTAAGCAGCAATTTTGAAACGGCCCGGGCGCTGACCGTCACCCAAGTTGCGGCGGCGACGGCGGCGCTGGCGTGGGTAATTATCGAAGCGATCCACCACCAGAAGGCGACGAGCCTGGGCCTTTGCTCGGGGATTCTGGCCGGGCTGGTCGCGATCACGCCAGCGGCGGGCGTGGTGAGTGTCGCCGGGGCCATGGCACTGGGGGCGATTGCCTCATTCATCTGCTATTTCTCGGTAATCGCCAAAACCACACTGGGATATGACGACAGTTTGGACGTTTTTGGGATTCATGGCGTTGCTGGGATATTCGGCGCATTGGGCCTCTGCTTTTTCCTCCGCCCGCAAAACGCCGCCGCGTTGGCCGAGCGCGTTGGCCCCAGCTGGTCAGTCATGCACCAATTTGGCGTGCAGGCCAGCGCCGTTGGCATCGCCATCGCCTATGCCGCTGTTGCCTCCATTATCCTGGTTGTTCTCGTGGAAAAAACTTTCGGCTTCCGCCTCGACCCCGTGCGCGAAAGTGCTGGCATGGACCATGCCCTTCATGGCGAACATGGTTATGGCCTGATGAATCTGCAATGAAGACAGGGACAAGGGACAAGGCGGAAAGGGACATGGGAAATGCAAAATGCATTTCTACGGCCTCGTCACTTCAGCCTGCAACGAGCGCAGTCGAGCCGTGGCGGGGGCTTTGATTCATGTGAATTCGCGGTTAAATATTTTCGGAGCATCCAATGAAACTCGTCACCGCCATCATCCAACCTGACAAACTCGACGAAGTGCGCGAAGCGTTGATCAAAGCTGAAATCACGCGCATCACCGTCAGCCGTGTTACCGGCCATGGGCAGCACCAGCGCGAGGATCAGGGGGAGGATATGTTCCGTGGGCAACTCGTCGTGCCAGACTTGATCCCCAAAATCCGCCTGGACATTGCCTGCAATGATCCATTCGTCGAAATTGCTGTCCAAGCCATCCTGAAATCCGCGAAGCATGGGAATGGGGATATCGGGGATGGGAAGATTTTTATCACGGCGTTGGAAGATTGCATTCGCATTCGCACGGAAGAACGCGGCGGCACGGCGATCTGAGACGTATCCCATTTCTTCATCTGCGCTATCAGAAGCCCGGATCGGGCCGAGGACGGCCCGGCTCTAACAGCGGATTTGAAATCTCCATAAATCAAAAAAGCCCACGGATGATTATCCGTGGGCAATGATTTTATTGCGGCCGACAGGAGTCGAACCTGCACATCTTGCGATACTAGAACCTGAATCTAGCGCGTCTGCCAATTCCGCCACGGCCGCGTGGTTGCTGGCTGAGGGGAAGTATATGAGGGGAAGGGACAAGGGACAAGATGGAAGGAGGATCCGAGGTCGACTATTCGTACACATCACTTCGTTTTGCAATCGTGATGACGAATACGGTGACCGATTGATCGTTGATGTTATATACGACGCGGAGATTGCCGATGCGGTAACGATAAGAACCAGCGAATCGCCCCTTGAGTGCTTTGACGTTATTTCCTTGCCGTGGATTTTTCTCAAGCGATTGGAAGCACCGGGCGAGTTTTTTGGCGGCGGGTCTGTCGCAGCGATTGTAAAACCGTTGCGCCTCTTGCGATAACTCGACCTTATACATCGGCTCGAACCTTGCGCCATGGCTTGGTGCGGCCTGCCTTGATATCTTTTTTTCCCTGAGTAAAGGACGCTTCAAAACCTGAAATTGAGAGCAATTCCAATGTGGCGGCATCACTCTCACGCGCCTTAACGAAGGCCAGAAACTCTGACGCCACGCGCAACTGGGGCTCGGATAGAGTATCGATCAATGCTTTGGTCTGCTGGCGAAGTGCAACGGCGCTCATAGTTGGATTTTAGCATGTCGGAAACTAGAGGTCGAGATTAATGCTCAAGCAGCTTTTTCAATGAAGCCTGCACCTACTGGGCTCCACCTCGTATCCAGTGTCAAATTGCTATAAAATTGAATTTGGATTTGCACACTTTCTCGTGAGGAATAGCTATGCCATCAGTTAAGTACCAAGTGGATGATATGGAATATCAAATTCGAGAAAAACTCGGCGCGATATTGCG
>DASXDR010000176.1:0-44401 GCA_036490535.1 Tepidisphaeraceae bacterium
ATCTTATTGTGCATCGCCGCAGCAGCGCGGGCCGGTGATACAAAATCTCTCGCCGGGCGCTGGCGATTCGCGCTCGACCCTGCAGACAAAGGCAACACAGAGCGATGGTTCACGCGCAATCTATCCGATCACATCCAGCTCCCCGGCACCCTTCAGGAGCAAGGCTTCGGCAATCCTCCCACCGTTCGCGATCACTGGCTTGTCAACGACAGCTCGCTGCACACTTTCCTCGCCGATCCCAAATATGCGCCCTATCGCACCGATGATAATTTCAAAGCGCCCTTCTGGCTGACGCCCAAGCGGCATTACGTCGGCCTCGCCTGGTATCAGCGCGATATCGACATTCCCCAGAATTGGAAAGACAAACACATCATCCTGCACCTTGAGCGCCCGCACTGGCAGACCACGCTATGGCTCGATTCTCTATGGGTTGGCAGCAACGATTCGCTCGGCACGCCGCACGATTACGATCTCTCCAAACTCGCTTCGCCCGGAAACCACGTTCTGACTCTGTGCATCGATAACCGCATCAACATCCCCGTCGGCATTCACGCCCACAGCGTCACCGATATGTCGCAAACCGATTGGAACGGCATCCTCGGCGATATCTCGCTCGATGCTGCCACTCCAATCTGGCTCGATAATGTCCAGCTCTATCCCGATATCAAAAATGCCAAGGTGCACGTTATCGCGCACATCGGAAATCTAAGCAGCACCTCGAGCCCCGCAACGATTTTCGCCAGGGTGAAAGATTTTCCGGAAACCAAAGTTGCGCTGGATGTTTCCTCGAACGGCGGCACCGCGGAGTTTGATTATCCGTTAGGCAAAAAGATGAAATTGTGGGATGAGTTTTCTCCTCATGTCTATGAGATGTATCTACGACTCTCGTGCGATCAGCAGAACGATGAAAAGACTATCCCATTTGGCATGCGCCAAATCACTCACGCCGGCAATCAACTTTTGCTCAACGGCCATCCCATCATGCTCCGCGGCACGCTCGAATGCTGCGTCTTCCCATTAACCGGCTACCCGCCCATGACCCTCAAGCCCTGGCAGCGCATTTTTTCCATCGCGCGCTCTTATGGATTAAACCACCTGCGTTTTCACACCTGGTGCCCTCCCGAAGCCGCTTTTGAAGCTGCCGATGAAATGGGCTTTTATCTGGAAGTCGAATGCTCCTGCTGGGCGCGCTTTGGCGAGGGAAGCTCGGTCGATAAATGGATGCCGCGCGAAGGCGACCGCATGCTGCGCGCCTATGGTAATCACCCTTCATTCCTCTTTATGACCGCCACCAATGAACCCAAGGGCAAAAAAGCCGCCGATTTTCTCGCCGGCGTAGTGCAGAAATGGAAAAACGCCGATACGCGAAGGCTCTACAGCGCCGGCGCCGGTGCCGCCGAGGTGAATGTCCCGCCAAGCGATTTCCACATCGAATACGCCACCCGCTTTCATCAGGCCAATGGCGAGTTATCCCGCCCTCCCACGACCGCCGACGATTACAGTACCTATGTTGATAGCCAACCAATCCCCAGTATCGCGCACGAGCTAGGCCAATGGTGCGTCTATCCGGATTTCGAAGAAATTCCCAAATACAAAGGATTCTTACAGCCCGGCAATCTGGAGATTTTCCGGGATTTTCTAAATCACAGCGGCATGGGCGATCAGGCCAAAGATTTCGTCTGCGCCTCCGGGAAATTCCAGGCCCTGCTCTACAAGGCTGAGATCGAAAAAGTCCTACGCACCCCGCGCATGGCAGGATTTGAATTGCTCGACCTCCACGATTTCCCCGGCCAGGGCACCAGCCCCGTAGGCGTCCTCGATGAATTCTGGGATTCCAAAGGATACATCACGCCGACAGAGTACGCCCATTTCGCCGGCCCCACGGTTCTATTAGCAAAATTCCCCAAGCTGGTTTTTACCAGCGATGAGGTGACCGATATCCGCGCCGAGATTTCTCATTTCGGACCCTCTGATCTAAACAACCAGATCGTGCAGTGGAATGTCCAGGACGACAAATCACACAAACTGCTCCACGGCGAATTTGCATGCGACATCAAAACCAACGCACTCAGCGAGTTGGGAAAAATTCACATCGAAATGAGTGCCTTGCCCGCCCCCGCAAAGCTCACGCTGGAGCTGAAACTCAAGGGCAAACAAATCAGCAACAGCTGGAATTTCTGGATTTACCCGCACGAAGTAACAATCTCTCCACCAACCGGCGTGAGCATCGCACATGACTTGAGCGAGAAGACGCTGCAAAAAATCTCAGCCGGCGATTCGGTTCTCGTGTTGCTACCGCCTTCGATCGTAGCAGGGGATGCGGTCGATTCTTTCGAGCCGATCTTCTGGAACCGCGTCCTCTTCCCAAAATTGAAAAGCCAGACGATGGGAATCCTTTGCGATCCCCGCCAAGCTGTCTTCAACCAATTTCCAACCGATGAGTACAGCAACTGGCAGTGGTGGGACCTTCAGCAAAATTCCAAACCCATGATCCTGAATCAATTCCCCACTGCTGCCCAGCCCTTGATCCAATTGATCGACGACTGGACCACCTGCCGGCATCTCGGATTATTGGTGGAAGGCAAGCTCGGCAACGGCAAGGTAATCATTTGCTCCATCGATCTGCAAAACCATCTGGAGAATCGACCCGTCGCCCGCCAATTGCTCCACAGTATTCTATCTTACGTAACCTCCAGCCAATTCCACCCCAAAACCGAATTCACCGCCCCGATGCTGCAATCTTTAGTCGTTAAATAGCCCTCTTATCAAAAAAATTGTCATCAAATACAAATTTTCTTGACCTTTTGATAAATCGATTTATCATGAGGATACATCGCTAAATCAAATGCCCAGGCAAATCCGCCCAACCACGCTGCGCGACCTAGCCCGTAAGACCGGCGTCTCGCCCACAGCCATATCCCATGTCTTGAATGGCCATATTGAGGGCGTTCGGGTCAGCGAGGAAACCAAACAGCGCGTTCAGCGCGCCGCCATGGAAGCCGGCTACGTCCCGCAACTCCGTGCACGCTCAATGGTTACGCAAAAGAGTTACTCCATCGGCGTAATCTGCTCGTTGGATGGCCCGCCGGTACTGCCTGCTACCTCGGTCTATTATGCTAATGCTCTCCAAGGTGTTGAAGAGGTCTGTAAAGAGGGCGGTTACCACTGTTTGTATGCCAGTTGTGGCCTGGGCAACCCCAAGCAATTTGCCATGCCTCGCCTCATGAAGGATGGCAGCGTGGACGGAATCGTGCTCGTTGGCCACGCCGCCGGGGAAGTGGTTCGGCTGTTGTTATCAATGAATCTCCCCTGCGTGCAGGTCGGGTCGAACGTGGAGTCCGATGTGGGGATTCCCATCGTTTATCCAGATTTGAATACAGGTTTGGAGCAGGCTGCTGCTGCTCTGATGGAGCTGGGACACCAGCGGATTGAACTGTTTTTGCCCACCGGCCCCGGGCCGCGGAGACATTCGACGCATTTCTTGTCGTTGAGCGCTTCGAATGGATTCACGCCCATGGTTCACTTGGCGAAAGAAGAATGGCCTACCGTGGAGCAGGGGCTGGAACATGCTCGCCACTGGGCGGGCAATAAAGATGCGCCGACCGCATTCATCTGCAGCCCCGCCTATGCCGAGGGAATCGTGCGTGGATTTGATGAAAAAGGAATGCGCTTCCCGCGTGATTACAGCCTGATGGTGATTCAGCCGCAGGAAGCCGGCGATTTCTATCTGGGTCGAGTCGGCCGGCGCGTGAATCGGCTGGCATTTCCAATCCACCAGGTCGGCCGCAGCGCCGCCGCCAAGCTTTTTGAGATGATCAGCTCCGCCAATGGCGATACCCTCGTCATGGAGCAGGGCATCGCCTGCATCTTATTAGAGGGTCAAAGCTGCGGCCCGCTCCCAAGGACAAATCGAAAAACCGCGCAGCCAAAATCATCATTAAACAATTCTGCAATTCTGAATTCTTCGCGCATTTCATTTCCAGTGAACGGATAAAAGAAAGGGCCTTACCATGCGATATCTCACAACCCGTCGACGAGAAGATAAATCCAAAGCATTCACATTAGTGGAGCTTCTGGTGGTCATTGGCATTATCGCGTTGTTGGTGTCCATGCTGTTACCGGCCTTGAGCAAGGCGAAAGAACAGGCCAACCGTGTGAAATGCGCATCAAATCTTCGGCAGATCGGTCTGGGGTGTCTCATGTACGCCAACGACAGTGGTGGCATGATGCCCATGCAGATGACCGGGATGCCTTTTGAACCAAGATCAGCGGTGGGTAACGTCATCGCACAGAATATCGGTGGCACCTATTACGGGCAGGGCATGGGTTTGCTGGTTCCACAGATTCCTGTGAAAGCGGACGCATATACCAGTAACAATTATTTGGGATGGGGGACTCATCCTTACATCACCAATCTCGATACCTTTTTCTGTCCGAGCGACACCTATACAGCCCCGAGCCGGACTCAGGAAACGATTGCCAGTAGTGGCGTTAAAGTGTTGGGATGGAGCTTGAGCGGTTACGCATTTTATGGCGGGACGTATTACGACCGAACCATGGGATATGTGCATTATTACTACCCAGAAACTGATTGGGAGAGCGGTAAACCCATTGCCATGGGCAGCGAAGGGTTTACTTCGATCATAAACGATCGAATTAATTTGAAGAATGCTTCGCAGCGGATGTATTTGGCGGATCAGGGATTTGTCTATTTACAAAAGGGCGACAATCTCTGGCCCACGATGATGCAGACGCCCTTAAACCATCGTGAGGGTACACGCACGATGGGATGGAATGCGGTGTATCTGGACGGCCACGTGAAATGGCTTTCGGAATCCATATTGCGTAACCAGATGGCATTCAACGGTAGTACGCTACTTTATGCTGGCCAGAAACATACCGATAGTGGTGCCACCGATTGGTATGACACCACCTTTGCCGGGGCTTGCGACGCAATGTCGAATTAAACAGAGAGTCAGGACCAGAATGAAATTTTTCTTGACATTTTGATAAATCGATTTATCTTGTTGATATATCGCTTAATCATTTGATCTAGCCGCGTTTGGAAGCTTGGATCGCGGCAGCATATCTTGAGGAGGTTTGAGATGAAGACGTTTGCGAAAAAGCAGTCGATTATTTTAACCGCCATTGCGGCGATCTTGCCGGCCTTGTCGGTCCACGCCGGCACGGAATCATTTGTAAACGGCGGAAATAATGATTTCATAGGAAATTATGCTGGTACGCAGGACAACACATTCCTGGAAAATAACACTACCACGCAGGATAACACCAACGGTGGTAGTCACCCTTATCTGGATGCTAAGTCCTCCAGCAGCGCTCGGTACCGCTTTATTCTCGATTTTGATCTCTCCTCAATGAATGGTTACGCCTCTCAGATCACCATTAGTGGAGTGAGCCTGCAATTGACGCAGTACAATACCTTCGCTTTCGAGAGCGATGGCTACAATCTGCAAGTCGGTCAATTTTCTCCCTATAACTATGGATGGTCGCAAACCACTTCAACAGGTGATTATTACGATTCGACGACCACGCCCCCAACGGATTGGAAAAATTTCACGGGAGGTAACGTTAATCCACCCCTTAGTTCCACCCCGGCAAGCAACCCTGCTAACGCCTACGAAGAACTCTTTACACAATCCCAAACCGATCCCAATGATTTTGTGGATGGCAATCCGATCGGCACCCAATATCAAATCACTGATCCGACTGGCAACTTTCTCACCGCAGTACAAAACTGGATTAATAATCCAACGCAGAATGCAGGTTTGTACTTTCTGGATAATGAAAATACCGGCGACGTTACCAACAACGTGCTTCAGTATTACAGCGACATCGCTAGCAATCCACAGACCTATCGGCCCACGCTGATTCTCACGGTTTCCAGCCCTACGATGTCCACCGATTGGACCAGCAGCTCCAGTGATGTGTGGTCCAACAACAGCGATTGGGACAATGGGTCGCCAGATACGATCGGATCGAGCGTGACATTCGGCGATGTCGGATCTTCTTCACCGATTACTGTGACTCTCGATGCCGCAAAGGTCGTCAGTAATCTCACGTTCAACAGCCCGGGCGGCTACATCATTGCTGGTAGCAATCAGCTTTCGATCATTGAAGTGAACAATAATCTCTCAACGATGAACGTCACCGCGGGAGCCAATGAAATTTCTGCCCCACTATTCTGGGGGACCAACACGAACGTGAACATTTCCTCGGGCGCCAGCATGAAAATTGATGGCCCCATTTCCGGCGGAGCATTGATTAATTACACCGGCCCTGGAGCTTTGACCCTTGGATCGGGAACGTCGGGTGGCCTAACCGCTACAAATGGTTCTGTCACCGTGACCGGCGCGATGGCAATGAATGGGCCCTTGACCATAAATGGCAATAGCAACGTTACGCTCAATGGCGCGACCACGGTTACACAAATCGCTGGCGACGGATCTGGCTCGCTCACAATTACCAATGGATCGCTGGTTCCGAGCGCTCAGCCAGTCGGGACGATTACCCTGGCGAGCCTTTCGCTGACCAATAGTAAGCTGGATATTTCCGATTCCAATCTCACGATTAATTATTCTGGAACCAGCCCTCTGGCGGCGATTCAAAGCGACCTGGCAGCGGGTTATGCCAGTGGCGCGGAGACCGGTAATGGCCTGGTCAGCTCGTACGTCGCTGCTCACGCAGGCACTGGCCTGGGCTATGAAGACAATGGGAGTCAGGTCGAAGTCATGATCACCTGGCTGGGCGATCTCGATCTGGATGGATCGGTCACCTCTGCCGATGCTGCCGCGATGGGCGTGATTCCCACCAGTGGTCCCGAAGCAGGGCTGATCGGCTGGTTTGACGGGGATTTGAATAACGACGGCAAGATCAATGCCGATGACTATGCACTCTTTGCCTTGGGCGCTGCATTATCCAATGGGGCGGTGATTACCGTTCCGGAACCGGCAAGTTTGACTTTAATCGCAGCCGCGGGCTTGGCTTTGCGACGACGTCGTCGGGCTTAAAAAATCGCTAGAGTCTACCTCCAAGCGGGGAATCGTTGCGTAAAGTCACGCCGCGGTTCCCCGCTGTTTTTTTGCTCGTCATCTGGTGAAAATAATTGGATGATCCCGATCCCGGAGCAACTGCGCCTCGCTACCGATCACTATCGCGCTGGTCGGCTGCCTCAAGCCCGAGACGCTTATGCCGGCGTCCTGGCGCAGGAGACAAATCATCCCATCGCGCTGTTTTTTCTAAGCGTGATCTCGCAGCAGACCGGGCAGCTTGATTCTGCGGTTGATTTCCTGCGCCGCGCCGTATCTACCAAGCCTGACTTTGCCCAGGCCCAGTGTAATCTCGGCGCCTTGCTCGCTTCTCTGGGTAGATCGGAAGAAGCGATCGCGCCGCTCCAAGCCGCTGTTCAGTATCAGCCCGACAATGTGGATGCCCTCTTTAATCTTGCGGCGGCGTTGGCTGATTGCCATCGTTATGAACAGGCGATTGAAATATTCCAACGCACCATTCAGCTAAGCGAAAATTTTCCTCAAGCACATTATGAGCTGGGCAACGCATTGATAGACACCAACCGTGCGGAGGAGGCGATCCGATCTTACGAGCGTGCGATTCACTTTGATCCGAATTTCGCTGATGCATGGTGCAACCTCGCCTCGGCCCTATGTGAGCGCGGCGATTATGTGCGGGCTGCCGCTGCTGGTCAGCGCGCGATTGCTTTAGCGCCGCAGAACGCGGTAGCACATAGCAATCTCGCCGACGCGCTCCGAAATCTGGGACAATACAAACAAGCCCTGGCCGCCTGCGAGCAGGCCATCAGGATTAATCCGGATTTTCCCGATGCTTACGTCAACCTCGCCGCGGTGTATTGCGATCAGACTCGTATACACGATGCAATTCGCGCATGCGAATCAGCGCTCCAGCGCAATGGCCAATGCGCCAGCGCCCATAGTCTCCTGGCGGAGCTATTGCGTAGCCAAAAAAAGCTGGATGAAGCTGAGAAGCATGCTCAAATGGCCATCGTGTGTGATCCCAAACTTGCCGGAGCCCATCGCAATCTAGGGAATATTTACAAAGACCAGGGGAGAATGCTTGAAGCAGTCGACAGCTTCCGTCGCGCTGTGGAGCTCCGTCCCACACTGGCGAATTTCCATAGCACCCTGGCATTCTCGGTCACTTACTGCCCTGGTTACACTTCGGAGCGAATTCTAGCCGAGGCGCAGAATTGGGCAGAGATGTTTGAAAAACCTTTGCTCGATCAGGCGACCTCACCTCTGACCGATATCAATTCCAATCGTCGCCTGCGCATTGGCTATGTCTCCGCAGATCTGCGCAACCATCCCGTGGGCCGCTCGCTATTTGCTCTTCTTGCGCATCACGATCGCCAGAAATTTGAGGTTCATTGTTATTCCAATTCCCCCCAGCGCGACAGCGTCACCGATCAATTGCGCTCGCACTGCGATGGCTGGCAGGACATCGTTGGTCTAACGGATCAACAATTAGCCGAGCAAATTGGCAAAGACAAAATCGATATTCTGCTTGATCTCGGCCTGCACACCGGCGGAAATCGCTTGCTTGTTTTCGCTCGCAAGCCGGCTCGCATTCAAATCACCTGGCTGGGCTATCCCGGCACAACCGGCATGACTCAGATCGATTACCGACTCAGCGATCCTTATCTCGATCCGCCAGAGCAGGGGGGCAACGCCTATAGCGAAAAAACGATTCGTCTTCCCAATTCCTTCTGGTGTTTCGATGCGCGGATGCTTCACGATACGCCGGAAGTAAACGCGCTGCCTGCTCGTACTAACGAATTCGTGACATTTGGTTGCTTGAACAACTTTTGCAAGATCAATCAGCCGCTCCTGGAATTATGGAGAGAGGTTTTGGAAGCAGTTCCGCGGAGCAGGTTGTTATTGTTGGCCGCGGAGGGTTCATGCCGGGAATGGATAAGGAAAACGCTGGGGGATCGAGTGGAGTTTGTGCCGCATGCGCCGCGACAACAGTATCTGAAGTATTACCATCAAATGGATATTGGATTAGACACCCTTCCCTACGGCGGACATACCACGAGCTTCGATTCGTTCTGGATGGGCGTGCCGGTGGTGACGCTGATCGGTTCCACGATCGTCGGCCGGGCCGGCGCGAGTCTGCTGGCGAATCTCGGATTGTCAGAACTGATTGCCACAAGCCGCGAGCAATTAATTCAGATCACCGGTGATTTGGCACGTGACTCAGCCCGACTTGAGGAGATAAGAAAAATGCTGCGGCAGCGAACGCTCGCTTCGCCTTTGATGGATGGGTCGCGTTTTGCAAAAGATATGGAAAATATATATCGCGATGTGTTTGAGCATTTGCAAAAGAAAGCGTGATACCTCGCACGCATTGCCGCGCGATTTTACCTGGCGATTTTTCGCTTCCGCGAATTCATCGACAACACCATCGGCACTGCAAGCATGGTCAGGCCCATCGGCTCGGGAAGTGCAATAATGCTTCCGCCACTTTTGGCTAATCCCAGATCAAACAGGGCATAATCATCTGCATTGACTTGCCCGTCGTAATTGAAATCACCTTGTGTCCAGGTAGCGCCATTGGATTGAATCATGTTCAGGTCTGTACTGTCGACTTTTCCATCCAGGTTTGCATCGCCGAACCAGGTGAACCGAACCAGCAACGCGCTGCTGTCGACAGTTGTTCCTCCATACGTGCTCAGGCCTAACACGGAATTTTCGGCGAAGCCGACTGCTACTGCCGTTTGACCGGCAGCAGTCGAGCTGATGATCCCGTTTCCAGTCCATCCGCTCAGCGCGCCGGTGCGGACATATTCCTGGACCGCACCCAGCGGAGAATTCGGGGCAGTGTAATCGATGATCAAGCCGTTGTTGGTGATATCCAGCGTACCGCCGGAATTGATGTCGAGGCTTTTGAAAACGCTGACGGCCGACCCGGGGGCGATTTGAATTTCGCCGCCGACGTTGACGTTGGTCTGCGTAATTGCTGCGGAATTCAGCAAGGTATTTGGTTCAACCAGCAGGGTGCCTGTGCCTGTGATGTTAATAGGAACAGTGACCGTCGTGGTGCCGGTAAGACCGATACTGGCGGGGTTGACCAGGTCAACGACTCCATTGTTAGTGAATGTTTTGGAAACCTGCAGGCTGCCTGATTGCAGAACATAGCGGCCGTCGCTGGCAATGGTCAGAACACCAGTAATATTAGTCCCGCCGGTGTGGTTGAAGACAGACGTGTTTGTGGTCGAGGTAGTGCCAAGGTTCTCGGTGTACGCATTGAGCGTGCCGCCGCTGAGGTTATAGGTTCCGGAAGTCGCGGAGCCAGAGGTGCCAATATTCAGAACGCCAGCGGAATACGCGCCAGCCGCAACCGTGTTGATTCCACCGGATTGCGTGAAGCTCGCAAAAGCCCCGGAATAAATATTTTCCGTGCCGGCCTGAAGCGAACCGCCGCTGAGCTGGTAATAGCTCGAATATGAGCCGGTAATATTCAATGTGCCGGTGCCGAGATTATTCGCCCCGCCAGACTGGAGCAAAATGCCAGAACCCTGCACGCCGATCGATTCGCCACCGGCGTTGAGGACCGAGTTTCCGCTCAGCATGTAGGTCCCGTTGCCCCCTTCATACCCGAGATAAAGCGCCGCCGCGCCGAGATTATTAATGCCGCCAGTCTGATTAAATGACGCTTTTGCCGCCGAGCCGTAGCCAATGTATTGGGTGCCCGAGTTTAGTTGCGAACTGCCCGCCAGGGTATAGGAGGCCGAGGCATTACTGCCATTTGCGACATAGAAATATCCTGAGCCGAGGTTCACCGTACTGTCGGTCTGGCTAAAACTGCTGGCGTTACCCACGCCGAGCGAAGTGCACGTCAGCGAGGCTCCCGCCGTCATTGCGTAAGAACCCTGCCCGCTATATCCGATTGACAAAGCGTTGCCTACCGAAACGGTTCCTCCGCTCTGGGTGAAAGCGGCCACGCCTCCGGTCTGCGAGGAAAGCTGAAAATTGGGCACCGTTAGCGTGCTACTGCCGGACATTGAATAAGTGCCGTCGGCAAAGAAGAGCGTGCCGCTATTGATGATCGTATTGGAACCGCCCGTCTGAATGAACTGTGCGCTATCGCCGCTACTAGCAGCGCCAGAACCAAGGTATTCGTTGTAGGCAGTAAGCTGGCCATTGCCGGAGAGCTGATAGATTCCGACGTCGGAAGTGTAGCCGACCGCCATGGATAGGCTTCCATCAATCGTAACTGTGCCTCCGGATTGGGTAAACGTGCCGACGCTGTATTGAGAATTGCCGATGTACATAGCGGATCCACAGAACAATTGCCCATTGCTCATGTTGACGTATCCGCTGACATCGTTGGTTTGGGCAAGGTAAAGAGAACTGGTTTGAGCATAGCCGTGGCTGATAGTGGCAGTCCCGCCGTTATTGATGTAGGCCACCGATGAGGAAGTGGGTACGCCACCATTCCATGCCGTTGCGTCGAACCAATCGTCTGGCGTGCCGGGGGTCTCCTGCCAGGTTGAAGTCGAACCGAGTGTCAGTGAACAGCCGGACAGAAGAAGAAGAGTCGCCCATTTCTGTCGTGATTGCAATTTAGATTTCACTCGATCCTCCAACAAGAGTTGCCTTGAATACTTTTTGTGCGCGGTGCATATCTCCGGGTGCGCCGGCGGCGAAGACCTGATCCCAGCAGCGGCAAAATTGCTGCGCAAATCCAACTCGGCTCCGGTACCACCACGGTTTGACCTCCGCTGACGGCCAAGCCGAGGTCATACAGCGCGTAATCATCCGCATTGACAACGCCGTCATAATTGAAATCGCCCTGCGCCCAGGTCGTTCCGCTGGCGGACATCATCGACGCATCGACGCTGTTCACTTTTCCGTCTAGATTCGCATCGCCCAGCCAGGTGAAGCGAATTTCCACGACGCCGCTATTTTGTTCAAATCCCACGCCCACCGCGGTTTGTCCCGCTGCCAGGGAACTGATGATTCCGTTGGATTTCCATCCGCTGGCATAGCCGCTGGCGACATATCCCTGAATGGTCGCCAAAGGCGATGCCGACGTGTAGTAGACACTGAGCTGATCGTTTGTGATATCAAGCGTTCCCCCGGGATTGATGGTAAGAGAGCTGATCTGGCTGTTGGTTCCGAAAGCCGGAAGAAGCTGAATCTCGCCACTGATATTGAGCGAAGCTTGATAGGTGGTTAGCGCTCCGATGCTCAAAAATGTATTCGCCTCCGCAATAATGCTTCCCGTGCCGGAAATGGCGAGCGGCAAGGAGAGGGAATTTGTGCCGCTTTTCCCGATGCTGGCGGGATTGACCATATCGAAGATGCCGTTGTTCGCAAAAGATTTAGTAATTTGCAGATTCCCACCGGCGAACGTGAATTTGCCATATTGGCTGATGTTCAGGGTATTCACAATATGAACACCCCCGGTCTGGTTGAAAAGCGAAACCGCCGGGCCGGTGCTGAGTCCCACATTTTCTGTCGGGACATTGAACTCGCCGCCGCTCAGGTTGTAAGTGGCGGTCTCGTAAAGATTGAGCTCGCCATTTCCCTGATCGTAGAGGATGGTGTGAACTCCGCCAGTTTGATTAAAGACTGCCGAGGTATTGGTGTAGAAACTTTCGAAATAGGTGATGAGGTTTCCGCCACTGAGCGTGTATGTGGCGGAGCCCGCGCTGTTATTCCCCATGAATAGGCCACCCGCGTTGTTGGTCCCGCCCGTTTGGGTGAAAGTGCCCGTGCCGGCATAGCCAATGTATTCTGAGCCGGCATAAACAGTAGAGGACGAACCGCTCATCGCGTAGCTGGAGGTGCTGCCGGCCGCGTAGGCGAGATAAAGCGAACCCTGGTTGAGATTATTGATTCCACCAGTCTGCGTGAAGTTGCCGGTGCTGGAGCTTCCATAGCCCAGAGATTCGGCAGTGGAGTTGAGCTGAGAATTGCCGGCGAGTGTGTAGGACCCATTGCTACCAGTCGCCCAGCCGATAAATAGAGGATACGTTGCTGAATTGTTCCCGAAATTGCAGATGCTGTCGGTCTGCGCAAACGAGGCGGTGGAATTCGTTCCGTAGCCGATATAGGTATCGCTTTGGTCGCTGAAATTACCGCCGGAGCTGATGGAATAAGATCCCTGGCCGATCTGAAAACTCTCGGAAACAGTAGTAATTCCCGCGCTTTGCGTAAAGCTCGCGACGCTGGTAGCACCGGTCCCGATATAAATTTCATCAGTATTGAGAGAGCTGGGGCCGCTCATTGAATAACTGCCATAGTTTATTTGCAGTTGTCCCCGGTCGTCGTGGGTGCCACCGGTCTGAATGAATGTACCAGCAGATTTATTGGAAGGGTTGCCAAATTGTTCGTAGGTGGAAGTGAATGTCCCCGTGCCGGAAAGATCGTAAGTTGCCGAGCTACCACCAGTGGTGTTCAGCATCAGATTGCTAGTGGTGACAAAGCCACCCGATTGGGAGAAAACGCCGGTAGAATTGGTCGCCTGAGCCAACGTCAGCGTGCTAAGAGACAGTTGCCCTGCGGACATCGATACCGTGCCGCTGCCGTTGAGGGTACTACCGAGATATAACGATTGCGCAGCCGCATTGCCATAAGTGATATCCGCAATTCCGCCGTTACTGATGTTTGCCGTGGACGAGTTGGTGGGGACCCCACTGTCCCACGCTGCAGAGTCAAACCAATCGTCCGGCGTGCCGGCGCCGGCTTGCCAGTTGGTCGCTAAAGCGGTGCTGGCATGCCAGCCCACCGTGATCGCCGAGGCCAATAAAATTTGCCGAGCCACCAGCCCTGGTGATTGTCCCATTTCTCTCCGTTCGAATTGCGCTTGAATTTATTCTAAACTTTTTGGGCGGGCTTTACCAAGATTTTTTTAAAACAAGCTTTCATGCTGCACGATGGAAAGTGAATCTGCGCAGTATAAAAAACTTGAACGGTCCAAGTCCACAGCAATCTATTGCTTCCGAATTCGAGCTCCGGTCAAAAGTGCTGCAAAAGCTAGTAAGATGCCTGCGCCTGGTTCCGGTAGCGGGATCACGAGAGTTCCGCCGCTTTTAGCGAGCCCCAGATCAAACAAAGCATAATCATCCGCATTCACCTGGCCGTCGTAATTGAAATCGCCAGTGTCCCAGGTAGAGCCGTTGGCAGACATCAGGGCCATATCGCTTGCATCGACTTTGCCATCGAGATTGGCATCGCCGAGCCAGGTGTAGCGGATCAGGATGGATTGCGAATCATAGTTTATGAAGTAACCGGAATTATTGAATCCGACTACCCCCGGATCAGAACCCAGGCCATAACCGATCGCTACCCCCACGTTCCCGGCGGCCGATGAGCTGATCAACCCGGGTCCGTTCCAATTGCTGGCAGCACCTGCGCGGATATACCCTTGCACCGCAGCCAACGGATTATTTACCGGATTGGTGCCATAATCGATCACCAGCGCGTTATCGGTAATATCGAGCGTGCCACCGCTGTTGATATTGAGCGCGCCAACTTTGCTGATCGCGGAATTAGGCCCAATCTGTACTTTCCCGCCGATGGTTAGTGCGCTCTGGGTAATGGTTGAAGAAAAGAGAGTTGCATTTGCCTCGACAATAAGCGAACCCGTGCCGGTGATTGGTGTGCCAGATAAGCTCAGTGTATTAACGACGCTGAGTCCCTGCTGAACTGGATTCTGTAAATCAAAAATACCGTTGTTAACGAAGGATTTGCTTACCTGCAAAGCGCCAGCGACAAGGTTATATCGAGCGCCGGAAGCGATGGCTAAATTGCCAGTGGTATTAGTGCCTCCGCTTTGGCTGAACAGGGCAGTATAGGAGCTGGATGCGTAGCCAATATCTTCCGTGGTAGCGCTAAGAGAGCCACCGCTGAGAAAGTATTCGCCATTTCCGGTGGAGGTGCTATTGTTGCCAACGTTTAACGTTCCATAACTGCTAGAATTGCTGCTGATAATATTCCAACCTCCGGACTGGTTGAAAACAGCAGACGTTCCAGAGCCGACGTATTCATTACCAGCCATGAGCATGGCCGTGCCTGTGAGGGTATAGCTCGCTGCACTACCGTTGTAGCCCACGGAAAGATTGTAATTTCCCAATGAATTCACTCCGCCGGATTGAATGAAATTCGCAGAGCTACCGTAGTAATAACCGATAAATTGATTTTCGCTGCTAAGGGTACTGTTGCCGCTCATAGTATATGTAGCGGATCCACCATCACCCAGATAAAGGGAATAAGATCCGAGATTATTGCTGCCGCCAGTTTGCGTAAAGGTCGCGCTGGTTCCCGTGCCATCAGCAAGATATTGATTGCCAGTGCTTAGTAGCGAATTACCTGCTAAGACATAATTAGCGCTGCCGTTCGAGTTATCTCCCAGATAAAGGGTTTGAATTCCCAGGCTGACCGTGCTGTCAGTCTGACTGAAAGCGCCCGTAGCGCTGTAACCGACATAAAGCGGTTCAGCACTCGTCAGCGTGGCGCCGTTGGTCATGGTGTACGTGGCCTGACCGTTATAGCCGATATAGGAATTGGACTCAGTAATACTGACCGATCCCCCGTTTTGGGTGAATTTTGAAGGGGACGAGGAATAGCTGGAAATCTGCAGCTCTTCAGCGGTGAGCGTGCTGTTTCCGCTCATGGAGTATGAGCCGTTATAGAGGTAGAGATTAGACGAGACGGAGTTCGTTCCGCCGGTCTGTACGAATTGTCCAGTTCCGCCGCTGTTGCCGTTGTATCCGATGTATTCGTATTCCGTTGACAAAGCACCGGTTCCCGAAAGCTGATAGACGCCATCTCCACCATCGTAGGTATTGCCGCAATAGAGGTCATAGGTGGTGACCTGTCCGCCAGATTGATTGAAGGTGCCAATGGTGTTTTCAGCATATCCCAGGTAAAGGGCAGAGCCAGAATTCAATTGTCCAGCGGACATGACGACGGTGCCGGACGATGCATTATTACTGCTGCTGCTACTGCTGTACCCCAGATATAGATATTCGGCCGCCGGAGTGCCGTAGGAGATAGTTGCGGTACCGCCATTGCCGATATAAGCAGTGCTGCTGCTGCTGGTGGGAATTCCCGCGCTCCACGCGAAATAGTCGAACCAGTCATCCGGAGTCGATGGGTTAGCTTGCCAATACGTAGAACCCAAAGCCGCTTGCGAACCAACGGCTAAAGCCACCAGCGCACCGGCTCGACCCAGCGAAACGCGCTTCGCTTTCATGAATCCACTCCTTCGCTTTGAGACTGGAAATGTGACAACCTAAATTCTACATGATTCTTCAGTAGCCTCCCAGTTGAAAACATACCATGGGCGGAAATTCGCAAGAATGAAAAAATTTGTGATAAATTGGGCAAACATTAAGGCCAAACCCGGCCAGTCAAATATTCTTTAGTCGCTTTCGAGCGAGCAAAAGAATCGTAAATATCCCCCACGCCGCCGGCTCCGGCACAGGGATTGGATTGCCGCCGCTTTCGGCCAGCCCCAGGTTAAACAGTGCGTAGTCGTCAGCATTCACTACCCCGTCATAATTAAAATCTCCGGTGTCCCACGTGGTGCCGTTGGATTGGATCATGCTTAGATCGGTTGCATCCACTTTGCCATCGAGGTTTGCATCGCCGACCCAGGTGTAGCGGATCAGGATGGCGGTGGAATCAACGGTAGCGCCGCCGAAGGTAGTCAGCCCGAGTGCAGAGTTTTCAGAATAGCCAATCGCAACCGCAGGATTGCCCGCAGCAGTTGAGGAGATGATTCCGCTGCCAGTCCAGTTGTTCGCATAGCCAGAATGAAGATAGCTACGGATCGCCGGCAGGGGGGTAGGCCCGGTTGTTGCATAGTCAACGATCAATTCATTATCCGTAATGTCGAGCGACCCGGTGGTGATATCGAGAGAATTGATTTTGCTGACCGGCGATTGCGGCGCGATCTGAATTTTTCCCCCGATGATCAGAGAGCCTTGCGTGATGGAGCCAGCGTAGAGGGCGGCGTTTTGTTCGATGTCGAGCGTGCCCGTGCCGCCGGTGGTGCTGTTGGTAATAGGCATGGTGCCAAGATTAAGGATGTTCGTGCCAGAAAGACCGGCGGCAGCGGGGTTTTGCAGGTCGAAGGTGCCGGAGTTTGAGAAAGATTTGGTGATTTGAAGGACACCGTAGAGGAGGTTAAACCGCCCACCGGCGTTAATAGTCAGATTGTTCACGACATTAGTTCCACCAGCCTGACTGAAAAGCGCAGAACCCGGATCACTTACCAATTCACTTTGTGCCAATATCTGCCCGCCATTTAGCAAATAATTGGAGCTGCCCACATTGCCGTACCCCAAGATCAGACTTCCCGAAAGGCTATTCGTTCCGCCATTTTGCGTAAAAGTTGCGTTGGATAACACGTTGTAACCAATGTATTCATTATAAGTCCAAGTCTGGCTGGAGCCGTTCATGGTATATGAGGACATGCCGTTGTTATTACCGACGTACAAATCAAAGCCAGCCAGGTTATTGATGCTGCCATTTTGAATAAATGTGGCCGTGCCAAGGCCGCCATTCCCAATATATTCGTTACCCGATTGCAATGTTGCGCTGATTAGGAGTGAGTAGCTACCACTGGTGTTAGCATTTCCAACGGTCAGGGAACCCGTAATATTAGTGCCACCGGTTTGCATGAAGCTGCCTAAGGATTTGTATCCAATATTTTCCGCTTGGGCCTGTAATGTTGCGCCGCTGCCAAGCACATATCCCCCGCCAGTGGTGTCATCAACTTCGAGCGTGAAAAGGTTGCTCGCGCCACCATTTTGTATGAATGTTCCGTCGGACGACACCGAACCACCTATGTAGGTAGCCCCGGTGGTGGATGTAAGCGTTCCACCGTTCATAGTGTAAGTCCCCCCAAAAAGAGTAATACCGTAGTTACCTGCAGAGACATTTCCCCCCGACTGCAAAAATGATCCGTTACCAGGGGACTGTGAATACGGAGTCGCGGCAAAAGTGATCTTGTCGGCTGAAAGCTCGCCTGCGCTTATTTCGTAGGTACCATGAGCAATATCCAAAACGCTCATGTTGCTGCTCCCTAGGTAATTTATACCGCCGGATTGAATGAATTGGGCGGGTTCCTGCGATAAAGTATCACTGCCGATTGTTTCACCATTGTACGTCTCGAGTTCGCCATTGGTGAGCTGATAGGATCCATTACCCATCGATAAAGTAAGTGCATTGTTATTCCCGCCATTCTGGACGAATTGGCCATAAATACTCTCGTCGTTATCTACGCTTAGTTGGCCTGTGCCGGAAAGTTGGTATGCGCCGCCACTGAAGGAATTGCCAAGCTCAAGCGTGCTGGCATGCACACGCCCACCCGTCTGATTCACTAATCCAGGCCAAATTAACAAAGTTCCAGATGTCAATTCGCCGCCACTAACTGTGAGATTTCCACCTGTGCTGGTTCCAATCTGAACCCCGCCTGCTATAGCCGCTCCAGAGGAAATTGTTACTTGGCCCCCGTTATCGATAGTGGCCCCGAGAGAGGCGGAGGGTAACCCATTGGACCATGCTGATGAATCAAACCAATCATCCGGCGTGGCCGGGTTTTCTGACCAAGAGGTAGTAGCATTGGCAGTTTGCCAACCTGCTGCGATGGCCAGCAAAGCCAAAACACGCGCAGACCTAGAGCGCTTGAAAAAAAACATGGTTCCTCCAATCACTTTAACGCCTCAATGAAAAAAATTATGAAATAAATGAAAGTGAGACGTTGTTGATTTAGTTATTCGCGATGTCCAGTACGCTTGTGTCGGGAAAATTTTTTAGACACAAAAGCCCACGGATGGCCATCCGTGGGCTTGATTGGACGGGGTTCACTAAGATACTGTTATTTCAGGGTTTATCGTAAACAGAGCAGAGTCGGGCTTTACCAATTCCACGTGGATGCCTACCGTTGATCTTTCAAGGAAGAGACAAGGCAGGATGAGCACGACAACTGAGGCGAAGGCAGGGAAAGAAAAAGACACGGATGTTGCTGCGCCGGTTGCGCCGGAGCAAACTGACACAGCCATTATCGAACGCCGATATGTTACCGCAGCACTCATGCTGGTCATGGTGTTGGCGTCGATGGAGCAAACCGTCACCAGCACCGCGATGCCGACGATTATCGGGGACCTGCATGGGTTGGAACATTATTCATGGGTGGCGTCGATTTATTTATTGGCTTGTACGGTGAGCATGCCGCTCTATGGACGAATGGCCGATGCGTTTGGACGCAAGCGCGTGGTGCTGGCGGCGATCGTTCTCTTCTGCGGCGCGTCCACGCTGGCGGCGTTTTCGCAATCCATGATTCAGCTGATCATTTTCCGCGGCATTCAGGGATTGGGGGCAGGCGGAATCATGCCTGTGGTGCTGACGATCGCCGGCGATATTTATACGCTCAAGCAGCGCGCCAAAATCCAGGGCCTGTTCAGTGCGGTCTGGGGAACGGCATCGCTAGCCGGGCCAGCGTTGGGCGCGTTTCTGGTCAAAGGCTTCGGATGGCGCAGCGTTTTCTTCGTGAATCTTCCCACCGGCGCGATTGGCCTGACCGTGCTGGCGTGGAAATATCACGAGAAACGCCATCCACATAAGATTGATCTCGATCTACCCGGCGTGGCCGCGCTGGCATTGACTAGCATGGGATTGCTCGCGCTGGTTTCGCGCCTCGGTCCCGATGGATGGTCGTGGGGAATGATTGCACTGCTCTCGCTGGTCACAATCTGCGGAGTGGCTTATTCGCTTTGGCACGAACGCCGCGCCGAGCATCCGATCTTGCCGATGGAACTGGTCAGCCGGCGTGCAGTAGGACCAAGCATTTTAGCGAGTTGTATTTTCGGGGCCGGGTTTTTGTGTCTGGATACGTATGTGCCGCTGTATGTGCAGGGTGGCCGCGGCGGCGATGCGACGGCGGCAGCGAGCGTGGTTACGCCCGTCATGCTCACCTGGGCACTCAGCGGCATATTGGCTGCACCCATGCTCGTGCGTTTTGGTTTCCGCAAAACGGCTACGCTGGGAGCTTCACTGATCATCGTCGGTTTTACCGGTTTGCTGCTTTGCGCTCACCTGCATTCTTCGCAAACGCTGCTGACAGTAATTCTCGCGGTCACCGGTTTCGGTTTCGGCCCAGCCTCCATGGCTTATCTCATCGCCGCGCAGGAAGCCGTCGATTATCACCAGCGTGGCATCGTCACCAGCTCGATCCAATTTTTTCGCACCATTGGCGGAGCCCTCGGCATCGGCCTGGCCGGGGCGCTGTTTAATAGCCTGATTGCGGGGCAACTCGCGCATCTTCGCTCGCTGGGTGTCACGCCGGCGGAACTGATGGATGCGAAAATCCAATCGCATATTTCGCCGGCGATCGTTCAGCAGATGCGGGCAATGATCTCCGGTGGTCTGGAATGGGTCTTCGCCGCCATGCTTTGTTCGGCAGCATTTCTCTGGATCGTCACGCAATGGATGCCTCGCCGCGTCAGCGAGCACAAAATCTCCGTCGCCGAGGCGATGGAAGCGGTATAAGCGTTACGTCACCCTTGGGGATCACGCCTTTCCCATATTTGGCGGCCGCACTTGTGCGGCGTATCGAGGTGGATGTTATACCGTTTCTATCTTTCAAATGCGCTTTGCTTGGAGCAGAAAGCCCACGGCCGGGCCGTGGGCTTTGGGAGTAGAAGCGCAATAAAAAAATGGAATCCATATTTGTTGATAGTTGTTAATCGTTAGTTGTATTGGTATTCAACATCTAACAATTATCAATTAACAACTAACAAGTTTTTCTTGACGCGCTGCGTGCTAAAGAGTTACATGGATGCAGCACCTCATGAAAAAAGCATGGGCTATCGGCCTCGCAGTATTTTTATGGAGCGGAATAGTCTGCGCTGCCCCTCCCGATCTGGCTACGCGATTAAATGTGCCGCAAGATCGGATTCGCTTCGATCAGGCAGATCTGTCCGATGCCTTAGCCATCACCGCGGAGACAGTTCATGCGAACCTGGTCGTGGATTGGTCGGCGCTGCTGTATCTCGGCGTTCATCAGGATACGCATGTCAGTATGGAATTTGACAACGGTTCGGCAGCGACCACATTCGATGTGATCTGCCGGCTCGTTGGCCATGGCATCGTCTGGCAAGTGCAGGATGATGCGATCCATGTCACCACGCAGGATGAACTCAATAAGCAGGGATTGGTGCGAACCTATTGGACCAATGCCATCGGCGGTCCGCTCGAGGAACGCGCCGCCAAAGCCGCCAATATTTTGCGCGATTATGTCCCCGGCCTGGGAGATTCCAGTGTTCGCATCGGCAACGGCCAATTGATCGTCCGCGCCGCGCCTGATATCCAGCAAACCGTAACGCGCGTCATGGCTCTCTGTTCCCGCCCCATGCTCCAAACCGAATGGCGCGAATTGCTCGGCGTGGAAGAAGATTTAAACAACAGCACCGATCGCCTGAGCGTTTCCTGGCAGGGGACCGCGATCAGCAAATGTGTCGCAGAGCTATCCGATAAAACCAAAATCCCCATGGTCCTCGCGAGCGCCGCTGATCCGGAATTTTCCGTGAATATCAATCTGAAAAACGCAGCTCCGCGCGAGATTCTCACAGCGCTGCTCGCGGCCGGCAGCGGGGGCGATAACAACAACAATAATGATAAAAACAACGGCTGGACCTGCGAACCAATTGCTCACGGCAAAGTTCTCTGGATCGGCCCAGCATCGCGCGCCTCTAATTTCTGCGCTTCCTTCGTGCTCGGCCCCGCTGCCATGCGTGAATTGCGTATCAATTCCGTCCAGGATGGACCGGGCGCGATCTGCGCCATGGTGCCCGGCTGCGATTCCGACCACGTCCGCTGGATCGACGGCCTCCACATTCTCTGCCTGCAAAAAATGGATAAAATTCTGGCAATCGGAAAATTGCTGGCTGACCCATCGTTCATCACCGCCATGCGCCCCCAAGCGCATGAAACCAGCGCAGCGGGAAGATAAAATTCCCACTCGCTTTTTATAAACTCATTCGATTCACACATCATTTTATTTCATGGAAGAGCCGATCACGTCTCCGGCCCGAACCCCGCCAAAATTCTCCAGTCGCCGCGACGCTTTTGTCGCGATATCATTCCCCCATGGAAATCAATCTCCTGGTCGTTAATGTAGGCAACTCGCGCATCGCCTTGGGGTCTTTTATCGCCGGCGATCTCAAAACCGTTATCCGGGTTGATTCTGCCGAGCCCGAAACCTGGCCCGCAGCGATTAAAGAAATCTGGGAATCCATCGACGGCCGTGAAAACGCCGCCATCATCGGCGCAAGCGTCAACCCCGATCGCGCCAAAGAATTTGAAGAAACGCTCACGCATATCACCCACCAGCGCATGGCCTGGATCGGCAAAGATATCGATGTGCCAATCCATGTGAAAACAGAACATCCGCTACGAACCGGTGTCGACCGCATTTTGAATATCGCCGCCGCCTATGAACAGATGCAGAAAGCCTGCATTGTGGTTGATGTGGGAACTGCGATCACCGTGGATTGCTGCAACGATGCCGGTGATTTCCTCGGCGGATCTATCGCGCCGGGAGCGAAGACGATGCTCGATTCGCTTCACGAAAAAACCTCGCAGCTCCCGCAGGTAAAACTCGAAGAACCCGCCGGCCCATATGGACGCGATACCAAACAAGCGATGCTGCACGGGGTTTATCATGGCATCCGCGGCATGGTGAAAGAATTGGCTGAGCAATATGCGACCGAATTGGGAAGCTGGCCGGAAATCATCGCTACCGGCGGAGATGCGAAATTGCTCTTCGGCAACTGGGAATTGATCCACGCCATCGTGCCGGACCTCACGCTATACGGAATTGCCCTGGCGTTTGTCGAAAACGATCTGGAGAATCGCAATGAGGAAAAGCAGCATTCGATTCCCGTGCGCTTTGAACGAGGCACTGGCGAATGAATCGCGCAATAGTCCTGACTGGTAGCGGAAGTGCTGCAATAGCAGTGGTGCGCATCGAGGGCGCGGGAACCAGTGATTTTCTCCGCGATTGTTTCGATCGCCCGGTAAAGCAGGGGTTTTGTGTTTATGGTCGAATCCATGACGGCGAGCGGGTGATTGATGATGTGATGATTGCAATGAAAGACAACCATGCGGATTTGAATTTGCACGGGGGGATCTGGATCGTGCAAGAAGTTCTAAATCTGCTCACCCGACGCGGATTCCAAATTATTACTTGGTCGCCAGAGCAAACCTGGGGCAGCGATGGTGAAGATGAGTTGGAGCAAGAGATCGCAGCCTATTTGCCATTAGCTAAGACAGAACTCGCGGTGAATGTTCTGCTGAATCAGCCACTAGCGTGGAAACAAATTGATTGGAATAATCACGAGCAATTGCAGGAAATTCTCACGGATCGAACCTTGGATATTTTGCTGCATCCTCCGAGCGTGGCAATTGTGGGATTGCCCAATGTAGGTAAGAGCACCTTGGCCAATCAGCTTTTTGGCCAGGAGCGTTCCATCACCGCCGATGTGCCGGGGACTACGCGTGATTGGGTGGGGGAGCTTGCGAATGTCGACGGCCTGGTGGTGAAATTAATCGATACACCGGGCCAGCGTGTAACTTCAGACACAATTGAAACCCGCGCGATTGCCGCCGCGAATGGGGTCATTGCAACCGCCGAACTCATCGTGATCGTGATTGATCCCACGCAGGAGGTTGAAGAACAAAAAAAGTTAGTGCAACGATGGCCGGAGGCACTATTAGTTATCAACAAATCTGATCTGGCTGAGTGGAATGGAAATGGCGTTCGTACAGCGGCATCGCTCGGGACCGGCATGGACGAGCTTCGTCATGCCATTCGGTGCTATTTTGACGTTTTAAATATTGACCCGCATAAGCCTCGCTGCTGGACGGACCGGCAAAGAACGCAAATCGAAAACATCCTCCGTGCCAACTCCCCGCAGAACCATTAGAATGTCTCTCACATGAATCTTGGCGTCACAAAGTTGCAAGAATTGGTCGTTTGTAAAGTTGGGATTGTATGTTCCGCCTGACTCGACATGGATTTCGTGAAATGCTGATCGGCAGCGTCGTGCTGGCGCTGATGGCGTTTGGTCTTGGATATGCATGGTGGCCGCTGGCAATTCTGGTGGCCCCGGTGCTGATCTGGCTCTTCGCCTTTTTCCGCGATCCCGAGCGTGCCGTGCCAACTTCGGTGAACAGTTTCGTCAGCCCTGCCGACGGTGTGGTTTCTGACATTACCGAGATCGCGCACGATGAGCTGCTGGGTGGCCCCTCTGTGCGGGTTGGCATTTTTCTCTCTGTCTTTAATGTGCATGTCAATCGCTCCCCCTGCGCGGGCCGAGTGATCAAAGTGATCTATCGCAAAGGCAAATTCATCAATGCGATGAAGCACAACCAGGCATCGGAGGAAAATGAGTCCAATACCGTGGTGCTCGCAGATATAAACACCGGCGAGCCAATCGTGGTGGTCAAACAAATCGTCGGACTTATAGCTCGGCGAATCATTTTTACCCCGGGCGAAAACGAGGTTCTGCAAAAAGGCCAGCGGATTGGCATGATTAAATTTGGCAGCCGGACGGAACTCTACATCTCCGCGAAATTATGCCCGCAAATCATGGTTAAGCTAGGCCAAAGCGTGCGCGGAGCCGCCGACGTGATTGCAACAGTCGGCACCAAGGCGATCGACGAAGAATTTGAGCCGTTGGTTTCGAGGAACACGCCGGCATGAAAACGCAGTGGACGGAGATTGATTCTCTCGAACATCGCCGCCTGCGCCGCAAACGCCGTGGGCGCAAAGCCTATTTGCGTTCGATTTATTCGCTGCCGTCGCTGGCTACGCTGGGCAATGCGATTTGTGGATTCGGTGCGATCTATGTCGCCAGCATGCCCATTGGTGCGATTCGCCACATGCCGATTTATTTTGCGGGCGACCCGAGTGATCCATTTCTCATTGCGGCGTATCTCATTTTTCTGGCCATGGGATTTGATGCATTGGATGGCCGGCTGGCGCGATTCACTCGCCATACCACGGATTTCGGTGGACAACTTGATAGCCTTGCTGATGCAGTAAGTTTCGGCGCCGCGCCCGCGTTTTTAGCTTTGGAACTCTTCAAACACGACGGCCCAGCGCTCCCGGATATTTTGGCCCGACTGGTCTGGGCCATCGGCGCTCTCTATTTGTCCTGTGCCCTGCTCCGCTTGGCGCGCTTCAATGTTTCCAACCAGCATGGCGAGCAGCACCATTTTTCCTTCCTCGGTCTTCCCAGTCCCGCAGCTGCCGCTCTCATCGCATCCTTCGTTCTCATGGAGCGAGATCTGCATCTAAACGACTGGCATATTCTCAATCAGCTCGGTGATCTATGCGCACTGATTTTTCCCGCTCTTCTTCTCGCCGGCGCACTGCTGATGGTATCCAACGTGCGCTATCCGCATCTGGTCAATCGATATCTCCGCGGCAAACGCTCGCTGGGCAGAATATTATCCGTACTAATTATTCTCCTATTAATCGTTGTAGCGCACCGATACGTGATCGCACTGGGAGTGACGATTTACGTGCTCTACGGCTTGTTTTCATCAGCACGATATTTGCGGAGGGCTTCCCATGGCTGAGAAACAGATAATAGCGCGCTTTGCGCCTTCGCCAACCGGATATCTGCACGTGGGTGGTGCGCGCACGGCTTTATTCAGTTGGTTGTTGGCCCGCCATGCCGGCGGAAAATTTTTCCTGCGCATCGAAGACACCGACCTGGCCCGCAGCACTGAACAAGCCACCGTGCAATTGCTCGACGATCTTCGCTGGCTCGGCCTGCATTGGGACAATGCGGAGCTGATTTATCAATCTAAGCGGACGCCAATTTACAACGCGATCATTGAGCGGCTCATCGCAGAGGGTCGCGCTTACAAAGCGTATGAAACCCGCGAGGAGCTCGATACGCTGCGAAAAGAAGCCGAGAAACAGAAGCGCACCTTTATTTACCGCCGACCACAGCTGACGGAGGAGCAAATCAGGGGATTTGAAAGCGAAGGCCGGCCCAGCGTGGTGCGGTTCGCGGTGCCCGTGAAAGATTATTCGTATCGAGATGTGGTGTTGGATAAAGAGGTCACGATGCCTGCAGGGCAGGTCCAGGACTTTGTGATTCGCAAAGCTGATGGCATGCCTACGTATCATTTCGCGGTGGTGGTGGATGACGCGGAAACTGGTATCACGCATGTGCTGCGCGGGCAGGAGCATTTGCTTAATACGATTAATCACATCGCACTCCAGCAGGCGTTGGGGTATCCGCAGCCGATCTATGGCCATCTGCCGGTGATTGAAAATCCCGATGGCAGCAAGATGGGGAAGCGCGATCGTGACAAAATGGTTCGGCAGCGGAGCCAGACGTGGATGAAGACGTTCCGCAAATCGGTGGACGAATTGGCCGCAGCTTGCGGGTTGTCGAGCGCGCGGCTGGTGGAATGGATTAATGATTCTAAGAAGCAGCTGGATTTTTCCGAACAGGCGGTGGTCATGCAGGCAATCGGGCTGCCGGAATCCGATCTGCCCGAAATTATGGTCCATGATTTCCGAAAAAAGGGATATCTGCGTGAAGGCTTTCTTAATTTTCTCTCATTGCTTGGCTGGAATCCTGGTGGAGACCGCGAGCGAATGAGCGTGGATGAATTGGTGCAACTTTTTTCTATCGAAGGCATCGGCAAATCGAGCGCAAAATTCGATCGCGCCAAATTGCTCGCTTTCAATACCGATACCGCTGCTTCGATGCCAGCCGAGAAATTAGTCGGTTCGCTGCGATCTTATCTGGCGGTGAATCCGGGCTCGCCGCTGAATCATGCCTCCGATGCGGACCTGAGAAAAATTATCGAAATGAAGCGTGGCTTCCGCACCTTGCGCGAGCTCGACGAGACTACGCGATTATTTTTCATCGCGGATGCAGATATTCAATACGATCCAGCGGCCATCGAGAAAGTACTCAAAAAAAATGATGGATTCGCCATCCTCGGCGATATTCATGGCATCCTGGTTGATGTGGCTGATTGGTCGGCGGCGGAGTTGGAAAAGCGCATCGAAGAATTCTGCCAGCAGAAACAATTGCAGCTTGGCAAAGTTGCCCAACCCATCCGCGTGGCGATCAGCGGCACGACCGTGAGCCCGTCCATTTTTCAGAGCATGGAGTTTCTCGGCCGGGATCGCACGCTGAAGCGCATCGAACAGTGCCTGGCCTTGGGAAGCAAAGCGAATTAAGTGTTTGAAAAGAGCTAGGGAATGAGCCAATTTTCAGGGCGAATCGCCATCGCTCTCGATAATGTCGCCATGACTTTTCCGCGCGGCACACAGGCGCTGCGCCCGGTTTCGCTCCAGATTGCGGCGGGTCAATTTCTCTGCCTGCTCGGCCCCTCAGGCTGCGGAAAATCAACACTCTTGCGAATCATCGCTGGCTTGCAAATGCCATCCGCCGGGGAGGTCATCCGAGACGATGGAGCAGGATCAGTTTCATTTGTTTTTCAGGATGCGCATCTGCTGCCCTGGCGCAACATCTCGCGAAACGTCACATTGCCATTGGAATTGGCGGGAATTGAAAAATCCACGCGGCGTGCTCGTGCGAGTGAGATGCTGGAACAAGTCGGGCTGGCGGATTTCCAACGTCATTATCCCGCTCAACTTTCTGGCGGAATGAAGATGCGCGCTTCGCTCGCTCGTGCTCTGGTGTCGAATCCTTCATTGCTTCTATTGGATGAGCCCTTCGCCGCCGTCGATGAAATGACTCGTCAAAAGCTTGATGAGCAGTTGCTGGAACTTTGGCGCAAGCGCGGCATGACCGTGATTTTCGTCACGCATAGTGTGGCCGAGGCTGCATTTCTCGGGCAACGAGCCGTTGTCTTTTCTCCTCGACCCGGACGGGTGCTGCTGGATCATGTGTTGGATTTACCGGCTCAGCGCAATTTGGCGCTGCGATCGGATCCTCAGTTTGCGCGCGAGTGCGGTGTTTTATATCAGGCGCTTGAGCAGGGGGGCAGGGCGTGAAAACTATTCGCACCATTTTGCCTCCTGCCCTCACGTTTATTGTAGTAATCCTATTCTGGGCCGCCGCGAAAAAAATCTTTGGCATCTCCGATTTCACGCTTCCCTCTCCCTGGCAAGTCGCTAAAGCATTTGATCGCTATGCGAACCCGTTGCTAAGAGCGACTCTTACTACCGCCGAGAGCTCGCTGGCCGGATTCGCCTCAAGCATCGCCATTGGAATCCTTGCCGGCATAATTCTTTCCTCCGGCCGATGGATCGAACGCGCTGTCTATCCCTTCACTATTTTTCTGCAAACCGTTCCTCTCGTGGCGGTCGCACCTATCCTGGTGCTCTGGTTCGACACCGGTTTCACGTCGGTAACCATCTGCGCATTTATCGTTTCGGTATTTCCTGTGATCGCAAACACATTGCTTGGCATGCGCTCCGTCGATCCTGCTTTGCACGATCTGTTTACGATTTACCGCGCATCCTGGGCTGCGAGATTATTCAAATTGAAATTGCCTTGGGCGCTGCCGAGCATTTTCACGGGATTGCGCATCTCCGCGGGCCTTGCTGTCATCGGCGCAATCGTTGGTGAATTCTCCGCCGGCACCTTTACCAACCAGGGATTGGGTATTCTGATTCTCTCTGCCAAGCGCACGTTTAATATGGATGAAGTCTTCGCTGCGGTATTTCTCGCGTCGGTACTTGGACTGGTTGCGTTTGCGCTGGTGAACATCGCTGCGTACTGGTTCCTGGGATCGTGGCATGTTTCCGAACAGCGCGGTGCAGCGAACCGCCGCTAAATAAGATTGATCGCCAATTATTTAGCGACGGTGCGCAGCACCGCGGTGTGGTTGCCTCAACGATCCCAAAATCTCTTCCAACTGCCGATAAATCTCTTCCCATTCCCGCACGCGCATATAAGCCAGAAAATTTTCCTTGCACCATTTTCGCAGCCTGCTATTCGATAACTGATGCTTCCGCTCCTGATACGTCCGCCACAAATTCGCAAACGCCAGAAAATCCGAATGCTCATGCCGATACGCCGCATGGCGCTCATCGGCAGCCTGCTGCTGATCCATCGGCCGCTGCCGCGGATCGGGAACAGATAGCGCCGAAACAATAATCAGCACTTCCTCCACCACATTTTCATCCATCGCCGCCAGCAGCATTCGCCCCAGTCGCGGATCAATTGGCATCCTCGCCAGGCTTCTGCCGATATGCGTCAATCTCTCATCTTCATCGATCGCCCCCAGCTCATGCAGCATCTGATACCCATCGCGCACCTGCCGATAGTCCGGCGGCTGCAAAAACGGAAAATCCGTCACGCTTCCCAACCCCAGCGATTTCATTTGCAGAATCACCGACGCCAGATGCGTACGCAGAATTTCCGGATCCGTAAACCGCGCCCGCGATTCGTAATCTTCCTGTGAATAAAGCCGAATGCAGATTCCGGGCGAAGTCCGTCCCGCGCGCCCGCGCCGCTGATCCGCACTCGCCTGGCTGATTTTTTCAATCAGCAATCGCTGCACGCTGGACCGACTCGCATACCGCGAGATTCTGGCCATCCCCGGATCGATCACATATTTAATCCCCGGCACCGTCAGCGAAGTCTCCGCCACATTGGTCGACAGCACAATCCGCCGATTACCATGCGGATGAAACACACGCATCTGCTCCTCGGCAGACAATCGCGCATACAGCGGCAAGATTTCCGTACCCGAATGTTTATGCCCGCTCAGCGCCTCTGCCGTCTCGCGAATCTCCCGCTCGCCAGCGAGAAACACCAGAATATCCCCATTCCCCTCACTCCATAATTCATCGACAGCCGCCAATATCCCTTCGATCTGTGTCTGATCTTCCACATCCGGATCATCCGATTGCAAAGGCCGATACCGCGTCTCCACCGGATACGTCCGCCCGGAAACTTCGATGATCGGCGCATTATTGAAATGTTTGCTGAATGCTTCGGGATGAATCGTTGCCGAGGTGATAATTAATTTCAGATCGGCTCGTCGCGGCAAGAGCTGCTTCAAATACCCAATCAGAAAATCAATATTCAATGACCGTTCGTGTGCTTCATCGATAATGATCGTGTCGTACTGCTTCAATAACGGATCACTGCGCGTCTCTGCCAGCAAAATCCCATCTGTCATCAATTTGATGTAGCCATCGGGATTGGTTTTATCGGTAAACCTGACTTTGTAGCCCACGGCCTGCTCCAGCGGCGTGCTTAACTCCTCCGCCACGCGTTGCGCAATCGACCGAGCCGCAATCCGCCGTGGCTGCGTGTGTCCGATCAAACCGTTGATTCCCCGCCCCGCATCCAGACAAATCTTCGGCAACTGCGTCGTCTTCCCCGACCCCGTCTCGCCTGTCAGCACCAAGACCTGATTTCTCTCAATCGCCTCTGCAATCTCCCGTCGCTGATGCGCCACCGGCAGATCGGCTGGATAATTCGTCGTCGGGCGGTTGCGCAAGCGCTCTTCAGGTGAGAATTTTGAGTCTGTAATCTGCTGCATGTAGTATCCCATTTTAGCTTCTAAGCCTGCCTGCATAATTCGCGCGCAAAAAATGAACCGTTTAACCCTGGTTGCGCGGAACCCCATCAGGCTTTTATTTAGGCAGAAACCCGCGTTTCGTCATTTTCAGACCCGTAAACAGCATAAAAAAAATTTTGGCGTATTGGCACATCATTCGCAATATAGGAATTTCATAAGAGGCGAATAAAAAGAAGCCTCACGAAACTCGGCTCGGGCGATGCGATGAATTTATTCCGCAACGCCCAGCCAACAAGCCTCGTTTCCTCCTCCGCCAGGCTGCACAGCGTCCAACCCTTCGCTGTGCAGCCTATTTTTTTTATATCCGTTTTATTATATTCTTGCTAAAAATTTACGGGATTTATCCGAATTGCTGAGTTGAGCTTCCGCTCAGTCCGTAAGTACTGATATAGTATGATCTTAATCCAGAAATGATGTGATTTGACTCGCTTGCCCATCCAATTTATCAATCTCCACACAAAGAATTTTTTATTAGGAGTTTGATTCATGACTGAGAGCGCGACGATTAACGAAAAAGCAGCCGAGGAGTATTTCAAGAAGGGTCAGGAAGCCGAGCAACAAGGCAACCACGAGAAAGCCGTCGAATTTTATGAACGCGCTTTGAACGAGAATCCAGATCATGAAATGACAGCCTTCCGTCTGGCGATTCTTTATGATCGCCAGGCTGATGATGCCAAGGCGATCGAATTGTATGAGCGGCTCAGCACCTCGCCGCCGGTGCATGTTAACGTGCTTATCAACCTTGCCGTTCTCTATGAGGACAACAATCACTATGACGAAGCGCATCGTTGCCTCGAAGCGATTCTCCGCAATGATCCCAATAACCAGCGCGCCAAGCTCTACATGAAAGACGTTGATTCCGCTCGTTCGATGTATTACGACGAGGACGATACCAACCGCGATAAGCGCAATGCGGCCCTGGAAATTCCCATCAGCGATTTTGAGCTGTCCGTTCGCAGTCGCAATTGCCTGAAGAAAATGAACATCAAGAACCTGGGCGATCTGCTCCGCACCACCGAGCAGGAACTGCTCAGCTACAAGAATTTCGGCGAAACCTCCCTCAACGAAATTAAAGCGCTCCTGGCCGGCAAGAATCTCCGCCTCGGCCAAGCCGCTGAAGAAGGCAAATCCCCGCTTGCTCCCCGCGCCGCTGATCAAGGCTCCGTGCCGCCGGAAATGCTCGGCAAATCCGTGGGCGACCTCGAGCTTTCTGTCCGCTCCCGCAAAGCGCTGCAGCGTTTGAATATCAATACGCTTGGCGAACTCGCGTCGCGCACGGAAGACGAGCTCCTGGGCTGCAAAAATTTCGGCCAAACCAGCCTGACCGAAATCAAAGAACAGCTGACCGTCAATGGAATGTCCCTGCGCAAGCTCGAAGCTTGAGCACACAAGGATGAAGGATGAAGGCGGAAGGATGAAAAAAATGCGAAGGATCGCTCAACTTGATTTCATCCTTCATCCTTCATACTTCATCCTTTTTCTTTTTCTTTGCCTTTGCGTCTCCGGTTGTGTTGCGCCGGTTGGCACGTCGATTCAGCCGCCGCCATTAATCGCGACTCCCGCCGGCGTGCCTGTGGTGCGCGTGCGACTGCTGGCGAATCAGACGCATTTAACTATCTCCGCGTCGTCTGCTCCGAACTATTCGACGGACACCAATCCGCGCCGGCATTCGCTGGATCTGGCGCGCCAGTCGCGATACACACTGACGCTTTCGCCGGCCGGCTGGTCGTTGGGTGGCTCGCCGCTCGGTTTGGGCCGATTGCGCATTTATCAGGCGGGTGATGGCACCATCGCGATTAATAACAAGCGGTATCGCGGGGATTATGAACTCGTGCCTGTTTCCACCGCTTCGTTTGATGTAGTCAATCAGGTCGATGTCGAAAGCTATCTCAAAGGCGTGATTCTCGGGGAGATGTATCCGAAATGGCCCTACGAAGCTTATCGCGCCCAGGCGGTGGCGGCGCGCACGTATGCGATTTATGAATCGCGCACCGCGCCGGCGGGGCAGTCCTGGAATCTTTATGCTGATACGCGATCGCAGGTTTATGGCGGCATGCGCGATGAAAGCCCGCTGGGCAACCAGGCCGTCGATTCCACGCGCGGTGTCGTCCTCGCCTACGGCCCACGCGGCGAGGAACGGATTTTCTGCGCTTACTTCTCCTCCTGTTCTGGCGGCGTGACACAGGATTCGTCGGCAGTCTTCGGGTTTGATTTGCCTCCACTGCGCGCCCATGTTGTCGGCAACTGGTGTTCTGCCAGCCCGCAATTTGTCTGGACGGTGAATTTAAGCAAATGGAATCTGGCCGAGCGCTTTCGCCGCTGGGGCCAGATCAACGCTCGGCCTATCCGCGAAATCTCATCGGTGAATCGAATTGATGTGCATACAGTCAATGCGTATCACCGACCCACGTCATTTGTTATTACGGACAACCACGGCCGACATTGGGTATTGCCGTGCGAAGAACTGCGACATGCTGTGAATACGGGGGGGACAGTGTTACGCAGCTCATTTGTTTCAACTTATAACGGATCAGTTTCGATCACATTTACTGGGCATGGTTCGGGACATGGGGTTGGTTTGGATCAATGGGCCTGTGCGGCGCTGGCCAAGGCGGGGTATCGGCATGAATCGATTCTATTGTGGAGCTATCCGGGGGCGGTGTTGATCAGGGCGTATTGAGAAGAGAGGGACAAGGGAAGAAGCTAGCCGCTGAAGCGGCTAGCCCGCAAAGACGTTGCATTGTATTTTTTGTTTCCCTTGTTACTTGCCGCCTTGTCTCTGATTCTTCAGGCTTTTCCCATCTGAAGGGTTGCCAGGGCGGTTGAGACATCGTTGCTGAAATGGAAGATTTTATCCAGGCCGGTGACGATCAGGCTGCCCCACACTTTTTTGTCGATTGCGCAGAGAATCAGGCGGCGCTCCAGGTCCATCATTCGCTTGCGCAGGCGCAGCAGTGCTCCGATATTTGAGGAATTCAAAAAGCTCACCGAGCCGAAATCCAGCACCACGTCGTACCAGCGGTCCTGCAATTTCTCGATGAGCGAATCCATATCCTCGGCGAATTGCGGGTCATCGCCCAGGCGAACAATCTCGATGTTTTCTGACCATTTTTCGACCGGCATGTTTATTTCACTCGAATCAGTTCGTGATCCAATATCCCCAACTCGTGCCGCTTGGCGGCGATATCGTTAATAAAACGCAGGCCGTCGTTGTAATACCCGGCCGTGGGTTTCAACTCCGGCACATGCGATTTCCAATATGCATTGAACCGCCCCATCAAAGCCTCGCGCAGATATTTACTAATCATCGACGCCAGCGCCACGCTCATGCAGCGACTCTCTGCTTTCTCGGAAAAAATAATCCGCACCTGTTTCTGGCCCTGGCTTAGCAGGTACGACGCATATCCATCGCGTTCCTCGACAATCTCCAGTGCCCAGTCTTCGAACATGGTTCGGAGCAGGGGGCCGTAATGCTCACGGCCGCCTTGCTGATCGCAGAAGAGAACCAGATTTTGATCGCCGAAATTTCTTAGCAGTTCATCGATATGCGTGGCGGCAATAGAAAAGAGCGCCGACGCCTTGTTGCGAGTCTGGTTGAGCATCTGATTGAACTTGCGTTCATGCACCACGCGGGCGGCTAAGTGCACCAGCTTGCAATGGCATTTTTCGAATTCTAATTTCAACGCATTGACGAAAACGCGGATGCTGTCGGAGCTTTGCTCGAGGGGAAATTGCTCGCCATCGAATCCGCGATACCAGGTGTATTGGTCCAGCTCATCCATCACGCCCGTGGAGGTGAAGCGCACAAAGGCGGGCAGATCATTTGCCCAGCCGTGGCGAAGGGCCGACATCGCCAGCACCGCACGTTCGAGTTCATGCAAACCTGAAGAAGGGGAGTAAACCAACTTACTGTCGTTGACGTGTAGTTTTCGCCTGGTCTTGCTGCGATTTTTGGAAACTAATTTGCGAAGCAATTTCCAAAGGCAAGGCAGGTCAGCTGGTGCTTCGCCGGGAATCTCAAAGGCGCAGCACCCGACCACGAGTGGGCCGAGCAGGGGGCCGTAACCAGCTTCGTCAATGCCGGCGAGAATCATGGCGCGGATTATACCGATTTGATTAGAAAATCTATCGTTTTAGAGAAAAAACTGACAGGTAAGAAAATGCCAGAATGATGAATAGAGATTACGGAATGAAATTCCAAAAACCGGCGGTGGTACTTCAGTACCACTGAAGTTAGCTGATACCTTTTTCACATTATTCTTTCAGTCCTCCCGCGGCGATGCCTTTGATGATGTGTTTGTGGAAGGCGAGGAAGACGAGAATGATGGGAAGGGTGCAGATGACGCAGGCGGCGAGGGTCAGGCCATATTCGGCGGCATAGCTGCTTTGAAATAGCGCGACGCCCACGGGCAATGTGTAGCGGTCGATCGAATCCAGAAACACCATTGGATTTAAGAAGTCGTTCCAAGACGCTACGAATGCGAAGATTGCGAGCGTCGCCAATGCCGGGCGCGATAGCGGCAGCATGATGTGCCAGTAAATCCCCAGCGGCGAGCAGCCATCCAATTCCGCGGCTTCTTCCAATTCTCTGGGGATGCCTTTAAAAAACTGATGTAACAGAAAAACCCCAAATGCTCCTGCTCCTGCTGGCACGATCAGCGCCAGCGGCGTGTCGAGCCAATGCAGCTTGCTCAAAATCAAATAGACCGGCACCAGTAAAATTTGCCCCGGCACCATCATCGTGGCGAGGATCAATGAAAAGATCCATTTGCGTCCCGGTAATTCCAGTCGCGCCAGGGCATAGGCCGCCAGCGAATCGACCACCAGCACCAGAAGGGTCACGCTGGTGCTGATCAGCAGCGAATTTCCGAGCCAGCGGAAGATCGGAATGTCCTCGGACTGAGTGAAAATCTGGTGAAAGTTCTCGGTGGTCCAAAGTTTGGGAAGCAAGCCATGGAAATGGATGATTTCGACGTCCGGCTTAAACGCGGTGAGAAAGATCAGCGCGACCGGCAATATGCACAGCACAGCGGCGAGTAGCATGAGAATTTCGACTGAGAATTTTCTTGCCATGTCTTAATTCTCTTTGAAGATCAAAAATTGAAAGATGGTGACCAGGCCGATGACAAGGAAGAGCAGCCAGCTCATGGCAGCCCCGTAACCCAGGCGATAATCGTTGAACGCCACGCCATAGATGTATTGCATCATGACCAGCGTGGAGCGCTCGGGCCCGCCGGATGTGACGAGGAAGGGCTGACCAAATATCTGAAATGCCCCAATGATGGTCGTCACGCTGACAAACAGCAGAACCGGGCGCAATAGCGGCAGCGTGATGGAGAAAAAGCGCCGAAATCCCACGGCGCCATCGAGGCTGGCGGCTTCGTAGAATGCTTCGGGGATTTGCTTGAGACCCGCCTGCAAAATGATCACCGGAGCGCCGATGGTCCACCAAATGGTCATAATGATGATCGAGGCCATCGCCCAATTAGGCGTTAGCAGCCAGGGAATTTTGCCAATGTGAATTTCCGCAAGCAGCGAATTAATCAGGCCAAACTCGGCTTCGTAAAACCATCGCCAGAGAATGCCCACCACGGTGATCGTGAGCATGCTGGGAAGGAAGATTGCCAGGCGATAGAGGTTTTGCCGGCGGGCGCCCAGACGCTCCAGGCCCGATGCTATGGCCAGCGACAGCACAATGGTGATCGGCACGGAAATCACCACAAAAATGGTGGTTACCCAGAGCGCTTTCCAGAAATATTTATCGTGGAATGCTTCGGTGTAATTGGCCACGCCAATCCATCGTGGCGGGTGGGGCGAGATCAGCTCGTACTTCATGAACGAAAGCCAAAGCCCGAAAACAAGCGGAAAGATCAGGAAGAGCAGAAACAACAAAAGATACGGGCTGAGAAGCAGATAACCGGCGAGAGTGCGTGAGGATTGACGGCTCATGCCAGTTTCCTCCTAATCATTTGCCTGCTCGCCTCGGGATTGCGATAGCGCTCGATAATCCTAGTGATATTTTTCGCGGCATTATCCAGAGCCGCCTGCGGCGATTCGCTGCCGAGCAGCGCTTTTTCTATGGCGAATTCGTATTCGTCCATGTATTCAAAAACAAACGGCACACCTGGCATATAAGCAGCGTAGGGAATCTCCCTGGCGAACTGGCTTTGTGCGTACATGGTCGCAAAGCGCGCGGAGTTCCGCAGCGAGCGGCGCACGGGGATTTGCCCGCCAGCTGCCCAATCGAGGCTGTGATCCGAGACATAGCGCACAAAACGCTGGGACGCTTCGAGTTTGCGATCGGTCAAATCGGCGCGCATGCAGAGGTTGTGCGAGTTGCACCATGCGGCGGGCTGTTTGAAAAGCACGGGCACGGGAGTTGCACCCCAATCCAAGTCCGTTTGGCTCTGCAAATCCTGAAGCATGTAAATCCCCTCCCAGCAGATGCCGACATTCCCCTGGCGAAAGCCGACCCACGAATCGGTGTTTTCCGGCTTGGGGACAAGATTCTCATTCACCAAGTCGCAGCAGAATTGCAGGGCTTCGACAACGGCTGGTGAATTGATTGTCGTGGCGGAAAAATCTGGCGTAAAAATATCACCCCCATTTTGGCGGATGCAGGTATACACGTTGGTGCGCTGCCAGGTGTAAACAAAACCCCAGGTGTCCGGGCGGTTGAGGCCTTTGATGCGATGGAGCGCATCGAGAAATTCATCGCGCGTTTTTGGCGGCGCCGGAATTTTTGCCTGCTTGAGCAGCCGGCGGTTGTAGTACATGCCCATCAAGTGGATATCCAGCGGGATCGCGTAGTGATGTCCGTTGTGATAAACCGCCCGCCAGACGTTGGGGTCGAAATCCTCTGCAGGGATTTTGCCCGGGCCAACCATATCATCGGTCGTACGAACAAAATTGGCCTGTGAGACGCGCGCCAGTGCGTCGGTGTGAACGATAAATACTTCAGGTCCGCGCCCGCCCAGGCCGGCGACGAAGAGCTTGTTGTAATAAGTTCCGCGCTCGATCCGCTGCATGATGACGTGGATATCCGGATTTTCCTGGTTGAATTGGCGCACTATCTTCAGCATCGTTGCCCCATCCGGCCCGGTAAAAAGATTCCAGAAACGAATCTCCACTTGCCGCGAAGATGCGGACGACCAATCGCACCCGGCCATTGCCGCCCCCGCTAGCATCGCTGCCCCACCGCGCCCGATTTGGGAAAGCACTTTTCGTCGAGTTGGATAATTTATTGGATGAAACGCTGAACGGTGAACGCTGAACGCTGAAGTGCTCCCACCCTTGCCCTTCCCCTGAGTACAAAGAGAGGGGGTGGTAACGTCGTCTTCTGACTTGGGAGTTTGCTTGTCCCTTGCCGCCTTGTCCCTTGTCCCTAATATGAGCGTGTTAGGCCCTCTCATGAATCTCCATCGCCGCCTTTTGTTTCCGCTGCTTCTGCTGGTCGCGCTGATGGCCGCCAGCCCTGCGCTATGTGCTCCGCCTGATACTTATACCAATCCGTTCCCGATAAGCGTAGCGGACCCTTTCGTTCTGCAATACGGTAAAACCTATTACCTGACCGGCACGAGCGCGGATGATGGGTTTCAGATGTGGACGAGCCCCGATCTGGTTCACTGGATACCCCATGGTTACTGCTTTCGCCGCACGCTTACGTCGTGGGGCCACGACAATTTCTGGGCTCCGGCGCTGCTTCAGCGTAATGGTATTTTTTATCTTTATTATTCCTCGCGCGGCAAAGTTTCGCCCGGGCATGATTCCATGCGAATCTGCGTCGCCACCTCGCGCTCGCCACTCGGTCCATATGTAGATGCTGCTGCCCCGATGTTCGACATCGGCAAAGCGACCATTGACGTGCACGTGATTCTCGACACCGACGGCCGCGGATACCTCTATTACGTAAAAGATTGCTCCGAGAATTTCACCGCTGCGGGCAAACCTATTTCTGAAATTTACGTGCTTCCCTTAAATCCTGATCTGATTTCCGTGCGGCAATTCGCCAAGCCGATTTTCTGTATTCGCCCTTCGCAAGCCTGGGAGGGAGGCCAATGGAATGAAGGGCCGTTCGTTTTTAAGCATGGGCGAACGTACATCATGATGTATTCGGCCAATTTTTTCGCTAGCGCCGACTACGCACTCGGCTACGCGACTGCATCGAGTCCGTTAGGACCCTGGACCAAAGCCAAAGAAAATCCAGTTTTGCACCAAACCGCCACGGTCAAAGGGCCGGGGCATAACGCGGTGATTCCTTCGCCCGATGGGAAAGAGCTTTTCTGTATTTATCACGAAATCATCACTAAGCCGCAGTGGGATCGCAATCTGGCGATTGATCGGATGAAGATTACAGACCTGCCGGATGGACGAGTTAAATTACGAGTGCTTGGTCCGACAGATACTCCGCAGCCGCTTCCATCGGGAAGCCCGACAACGTTGAGCCCGGTGCATTAGAAAATCTTATCTTTAGTTTCTTTGTATTCGCTCGTTTAGCATCGCCTTTGCAGCATATCTTCCTAGTTAAACGAAAGGAGCTTTTTATGGCTCAGAAACCAAGTGAAAATCTGATCAATCGCCGCAATGCTCCTGATCCGGCAGATTCGTATGAGCGGGCTCGACCGGGCCATGAGGCTGGTATGGGCAGGCTTGACAATAATGATGATGCGGTGCCGGAAGATCGAGCGGATGTGATTCAGAACGCCGTACATAACCGCCAGGACCCTACGCATCAGATCAATGCTGATGAAGAAGATCGACACGTGTGACCCAAAAGTGATTTGCCGATAAGCTAAAGGTCGGCAAATGGTTGAACTTTCTCGCCATCCAATCCCTGAATTAGATCTCCTTCGCCGCTTGGAGCTCACGCTCCAAGCGGATTGGATGGCTATCGAGCTGGCTATCCAGGTAATTCAAATCCGACGATTTAAAGATTCGCCGCTGCGCCCGTGGCGGCAAAGTTGTGAATCTGCGGCTAATTCTTTGAATAAGCTTTTTCCCGAAGCGACAGCGGAAACAAGGTCGCACGCTCGGGCGCTTCTTCGTGAAGGGGCTAGCTTAAAACCGACAACGGATGATGCGCGCCTTCTTTGCGATGCGATGAATCTTTCGGATTTTGGAGTGCATGGCCTTTTTTCCCAGGCCCTTCGCCATGGTGCAGCTGATTCGGATCTGCCTCAATTTCTCGAAGCATTTCAGCATCAACAAGATTACGGATATTGGGAGGCCCGCCTGAAAGATGATTTTCATTTCGAACCGGTGCGCCGCCTCGCTGCTGAGCGCCTGGAGCATGTGCGCCAGTTAGCTGCGATGTTGAAAAAGGAGCAGGATGGCATCCGGTGAAATCCTCGCTGCGGCGTGGATTGCTCCAATTTCTTCTCCGCTGATGCGCGATGCGGCGGTGGCATTCAGCGATGGCAGGATTACTGCCCTGGGGCCGATCAAGGAAATTAGATCGCAGCATCCGGATTTTGTTTTTCGCGATTTGGGTTCGGTGATTATTTTGCCTGGCCTGATTAATGCGCACACGCACCTCGAACTCAGCACATGCTGCTGCGGTGACCAAGCGCCCGAACGATTCAGCGACTGGATTTTGTCGCTGCCGCAGCGGCACACGATGGATGCGGAAACACTTGCCCGGCTTAATATTGAATCCGTTCGCGCTGGTATCGAACAATCGCTGCGCTATGGCGTGACGTGTGTTGGCGATATTTCGCAATTTTCCCAATTCTCTCGGTCAGTTTTGGCAGATTCGCCGCTTCGTGCCGTGAGTTACGCCGAAGCGCTTGGTCTTGGCAGCCGCCGCATGAGGTTTGAAATGCGCTTGGAAGAAATCCATACCGGCGCTTTAGATGAAGACCGTATTACGCTTGGCATTTCACCTCATGCTCCGTACACGGTTGATCTGCCTGGCTATCGACAATGTCTGGAGAAAAGCCGAGAAGAACGAATGTCGCTGGCGACGCATCTTTCCGAATGGCCAGATGAAGCCGAATTTCTTCGCGGGCGCACTGGCATGTTCCGCGAACTGTATGATCGTCTTGGGTTTAACTTGGATGGCGTGGAAACATTTCCCGACACTCCGATCCAGTTCGCCCATGCGATAGGATTGCTGCAGCACCCATCACTTTTGGCTCACGTGAATTACTGCAATGACGATGAGCTTGCGCTACTCGCGGCTGGCCGATCGAGTGTGGTTTATTGCCCGCGAACGCATCGTTATTTTGGGCATGGGCCGCATCGTTGGCGAGAGATGCTCGCAGCTGGGATCAACGTGGCCATTGGCACGGATAGTTGCGCTAGTTCTCCGGATTTGAATCTCGTTGACGATCTGCGACTGCTGCACGAAATCGCCCCGGAAGTTTCGCCGGAAACTATCTGGCAACTCGCGACCATTAACGGCGCGCGTGCGCTTCAACGATCCGATATTGGCTCATTATCTTTCGGTAACTATGCTGATCTCGTGGCTTTCCCAGTTGCGTCGGATCGTCCACTTGGAGAGTTATTAGAAAATTCCGCGATGCCTACTCAACTCTGGATCGCAGGCCAACCCATTCATTGATAAAATGTGCTGATGCCAAAACGCACTAAAAAAATTCTGGCCACTCTTCTTGCCTTCACACTTTTCTCACCCTTCGCACATGCTGATTCGACAATCGACAAGGCCCAGCATCTAATTTCCACCGGCCTGGATTATCTTCAGCACCAGCAGAAGCCAGATTCCTCCTGGCAAAATCCCTACGAACCGGTTGGCATCACCGCGATTGTGCTCAAAGCTTTCGTGCAATCGCCACCCAATTCCTCCAAAACCGATTTCGTTGCGCGCGGCTACGACAAACTCCTCGCCAACCAGCTCGAATCCGGCGGCATCTATAAAGATTCGCTGGCATGCTACAACACCGCGATTTCCATCTCCGCCCTCGCGGCTGCGCATGATCCTGCGTTTCAACCTGCCATCAACAAAGCGGTTGCTTATCTCAAAAGCCTCCAGTGGGTCGGCGATATGACCACACCCGAAGGCAATCGATTTGATAAATCCTGGTACGGCGGTTGGGGATACGGTGGCGGCAAAACGAGCGGCTCGCGGCCTGATCTTTCCAACACGCAAATGGCTCTCGATGCTCTGCACGACGCGGGGATCCCTAAAGATGATCCTGCCTATGCCGCGGCGATCACATTTGTATCGTCGCTGCAAAATCGCCAGGCTTCTAATTCTGCACCGTGGGCCACAGATGATGGCGGATTTATTTATTCCCCCGGGCCCAAGGGCGCGGGCGAATCACCCTCCGGCGCTTATCTCGACTCGAACGCCAATCGCCATCTTCGTTCCTATGGCTCGATGACCTATGCCGGCCTGAAAAGTTTTATCTATGCGGGGCTGAGCAAAGATGATCCGCGCGTGAAGGCGGCCTTCGCATGGATCAGCGGTCATTTCACGCTCGATGAAAACCCCGGGATGGCGACGGCTGATCCCAAGGCTGGGCTCTATTATTACTATGTAACACTTTCTCGAGCTTTAAACGCTTACGATGTGCCCACCATCACCGATGCAAAATCTCACCCGCACGATTGGCGCATTGAACTCATCGACAAACTTGCTACCGAGCAACATGCGGATGGCTCCTGGTCCGGCGATAAACGCTGGATGGAAAATAATCCCACGCTCGTCACTGCGTATTCAGTTTTGTCGCTGGAAGAAGCGGTGACTGATTTGCAGCGGAATCCACAGCGTTGAACCCGCGACGAAGCCGTGGGCTTTTTTGGCAGCGTTAATTGACGCTGCGCGAATAAGTATTCGAATCGGCTGTCAGCGTGTTGTTATAAAAACCGGGTGGGGGGTTGCTGTAATAGGTTGCATCATAGGTTGAGGTGATGGTCGCGGATGAACCGCCGGAAAAAGAGAGTGTGCCGGCGCTAATGACGATTCCCAGGCTGCTCGCTCCAGTCACTGCCGCATTTCCACTGGTGTAAATTATCCCGGTAATCGTGGTCGGATAAGTGTCTGTCGTCGTGGTATTAGTTGTGCCGCTGGGATAGGGATAGGGCGTACCTGAAGGGTTCATATTTCCAATCGAACCGCCTTCATTCAGCGTTGCTGTTCCCAGGTTGATATTCAGTGTGCCGCCCTGCACGAGAAGGCATGGGTAATCTGTTACGGCTGGCACCCAATTCAGCGGACCAGTCACAGTGACCGTACCGGCATTGGTCAGCACCAATGTTCCGACGATGCGATCATTGTCGATCGTTACATTCTTCCCGCCGCAGTTAATCACGTAAATGCCATTGGTATTTGCTGAGCCAAATGGATTAGCTACCGGGCTGAGAAGAATTTTTTCCATTTTCCCACTGCCCTGCAGCGAGCTGTAATTGATGGCGGTCGCATTGGCGCTGTAATTGGATAACGAAAAGATCGTTGAGCTGGTGGGCAAGGTGACCGCGGTTTGGCCGGTCAGGACCGCATTCTGGTAATAGCTGCCCGTGATTGATCCCGCTGTCGAAACCGCCATCGCCACGGTGGCACTTGAAGCTGCGACGGAGGTATTGGAAAACATTCCCGCCGTGCTGGCACTGATGGGATTTCCGGTGATGCTCACTGCTCCGCCGGAGCTGAATACATACGTCAGGCACGTGAGCGGCGTAATCGTGCTGTGCAGCACCGCTTTGAGATTTTGCTTGGCACTCCCCTTAATTCCTGTGCCGAGGAACGTGACATCCTCGGACATATTGGTGAATTTATTATCCGTTGTGCTGACCGTGCAGGACATCGTTCCCTTGCCGATGGTCGTATTTGAAAACCACGTGCCAGGCGTGTAATCGCCACGCCAATAGCTGTCCGCCGTGACCATGTACCGCGCCATTTCCACCGCGGAAAATGCGTACCCCGACGCATCATCCGAATCGCTTGAAACCACGGTTGCTCGTTGCAATGCGCGCGACGCCATCAACGCTCCCATCGCCATGACCAGCACCAGCGTGGAGATCGCCAGCACAGTGATGTAGATCATCCCGCTGCGATTTCGCGCGCGGTGGGATAGGGATGCAACGCACGCTGGATGTGAATTTTTTATTTTCTCAGGAGCCAGACGCCAGGAGCCAGAATCCAGAATGGAAGAACCGCCAATCTTCTGGCTCTTGACTACTCGCTCCTGGTTTCTAAGTATTATTTCTCTACGCATTGCACACCATTCACGAATGATTCGTCCGCAGGAATGTACGGATTACTTTCACGCCAGCGCCATTGGTTACGGTTATTACAATCTGCTTCACTCCCGTTTCGGTCGTTGAGGTGACGGTTGGATTTGTCATCGTTACCCAGTTGACCACTACGCTGCGCGTCCAAGAGCTGGTGTTGGCAATTACGGTCCCGTCTTTGTTGTGCAAGGGACTTTCCGACCAGCCGTTGTAATCATCACAATCATTGAACAATGACCGCGTTCCATTGCTCTCTCCCGTGTCAGGCCCCAGAACGGTGGTGGCGTAGACCGGGTCCTGATATGCCTGATACATGATTTCTGATACCAGATCATCCACTAGCGCCCCGGCACGAGCCCGCTGTGCCGCATGGAGTTGATAGGTTGCCGTGCTGCAAGCCGTCGCCAGCGCGGCCGCCACCGCAACGGACATGATCACCGTGGCAAGTACCGCTTCGACAATGGCAAAGCCGGGACGAGGGACAAGGGACATGGGACAAGGGACAAGAGAAGATGCATGAATATTTCTAGTACAACGATGCCTTAACAACGCGCGCAATCCGCCGCTTTTTCCCTTGTCCCTTGCCGCCTTGTCCCTTGTCCCTG
>DASXDR010000004.1:0-51035 GCA_036490535.1 Tepidisphaeraceae bacterium
ACGGTCTTCCCCGCTGTCGTTCGCATCGATGTCGCCCAGGAAGTTTATTCCGACGGCAAGCGCAACATTCAGCGCGGGATCGGTTCCGGTGTGATTATCGATGCAGACGGCCACATCATGACCAATTACCATGTCGCCGGCCGGGCCGTGGAATTGCTCATCACGCTCTATTCCAAGGAGCGCATCCCCGCCAAGCTGGTCGGCGACGACCACTGGACCGACATCGCCATCGTGCAATTGGACATGAACATCGTCCGCCAACGCCACATCCATTTCGCCTATGCCCCGCTCGGCGATTCATCAACACTGCGCGTTGGCCAAAGCGTCGCCGCCATCGGCACGCCCTTCGGCCTCGAGCGCACCATGACCCTCGGCATCGTCTCCAATAACGAACGCACCTTTTATCCCGAGAAGCAAACCATCGACGAATTCGAAACCGGCGAATTTTCCAACTGGATTCAGATGGATACGCCGATCGCCCCGGGCAACTCCGGCGGCCCGCTCGTGGATATGTATGGCAAAATCGTCGGCATCAACACACTCGGCATCCTCGGCGAAGGATTGAACTTCGCCATCCCCATCGACACCGCAAAAGAAGTCGCTCGCAAAATCCTCGCCACCGCCCGCCCCGGCCATCTCGGCCACGTCGACCGCTCCGATCTCGGCTTGGATTTCCAGCCCATGCAGGATGTCGAAACTTCTTTCGATACCGACATCGATAAAGGCGTACTGATCAGCAACGTAGAGCGCAACTCGCCCGCTGAAAAAGCCGGCGTGCGCACGCAGGATATTCTGCTTGCCATCAATGGCGCGCCCATCAATGTCCGCTTCCCCGAAGAGATTGCCCCCGCTTATAAGCATGTTGCCGACCTTCCCATCGGTTCGGATGTGCATCTCACCATCAAGCGCGACAATCAAATCCTTCACATGAACGCCCGCACCGAAAAACTCCAGGGCGCTGTCGGCGAAGAGCGCGAATTCAAAGCCTGGGGCCTCAGCGTGCGCGAAGTCACCCGTGCCTACGCCAACGCGAATCTATTAGATGACGTGCACGGCGTAGTCGTCACCACCCTATCGCGTGATGATGCCGCTGCAGAAGCACAGGTGCAAAGCGGTGACATAATTCACGCCGTCAACACCCACACCATCAACGACTTGGCCGACTTCGCCAAGGTGTATGATGAATCGACCGCGAAACACGACAAGAAAGTTTTCTTCCAAATGCAACGCGGCCGAGGCATCGTCTCTGCGCTTTTGAAAATTGCGTCTAACCCCAAACCATAATGCAAATGTTCAATATGAAATTTCAAAACACTCTCACCATAGTAAAAGAACTTTTTTTCCCCTTGCCTTGTACTCAAGGGGAGGGCAGGGGTGGAGGTTCTCCTTCAACGTTCAACGTTCATCGTTCAGCGTTCGCCGGAGCACTCTGCGTACTGACGATTTTATCAACCGCCTTCGCCGCTCCCTCTACCGCCCCCTATCCATCCCCCAATTCCATTTACAACTCCGCTCTTCCTTCGCTGGTGGTTGTGCAATTCACCTGGGATATGGAGCTGGGCCGCCATGACATGATGGGCACCGGCATCGTCATCTCCAAAGATGGCCTGATCGCCACTTCGCTTTCTTTGATCAATCCACACATTCCCAATGCACAGATGAAGGATTTCAAAATCCTGGTTCCCTCTGCAACGGCTGATCCGGATGAAATCGACGCGACCTTTGTGGGCCGTGATGAACGCAGCGGATTGGCTTTTGTCCGCGCTGCCAGCCCGCACAAATGGACGCCCATGCATTTTGAAGATCAAGCCATGCACGTAGGCGACACAGTTTATTCTGTTGGTTTATTGCCCAAGCAGGCCGGCTATCGCCCCTATCTGACCGCTGGCGTGATCTCCGGCGAATTGCATCGCCAGGTACCGATGTTCATGGTCGCCTCGGGCTTGGCTTCTGGCGGATCGGCGGTTTTTGATTCTGCCGGCCACACCGTTGGCCTGGCCCTTTCCATGGATTTTACGCAAGGGCCTACCGGTGGAATGGCCAACCCTTCCGCTTTCTTCCTCCCCTCGCGCGATTTTCTCTTCTCTTTCACCGATCTGCCCACGCCTGATCAGGAACAAAAACTCCCTTGGATCGGCGTGATCGAATTGCACGGCCTGACCAAAGACATGAATGAATATTACGGCCTCAAGGATCAACCTGCCCTGCAAATCGGCGATGTCATCGCCGACACCCCCGCTGACAAAGCCGGGATGAAGCGCGGCATGATCATCGTCTCCATGAACGGCAAACCTCTCGAGCGCGGCGACGATGCCGAGCAAATTCCCGCCATCCTCCACGAAAGACTTCTTCGCACGCACATTGGCGACAAAATCACCTTCGGAGTGATCTCTTCGCCAGGCCAGGCGCCGCAGAATCTCACTCTCACGCTCGCTGCCCGTCCCCCATCCGCCAACACCGCCAAGCGTTATTGGGCTGAAGATCTCGGCTTCGGCGTGCGCGATGCTGTCTTCGACGATCTCTACGAACGCCATCTCCCGTCCAATACCGGCGGCGTAATCGTCACCATGATCAAACCCCAGGGCTCAGCCATGATCGCCCGCCTGTCTCCCGAGGACATGGTCACGCAGGTCAATGGCAAACCCATCAACAACGTCGAGCAATTCCAAAAAACCTACGAAAACCTGCGCAAAACCAAACCCACCGAAGCGGTGCTATTGGTGATCGTGCACGAAGGCAACAATCAGGTCATCCGCATCGAACCGCCGCAGTAGAAAATATCGCTGACTAAAGTCCACGGATAGCCATCCTTGGGGAACTTGCGAAAACCCCGGCCATACAAAGATAATCGCCCATATGCCTTCTTATCTCATTCATCGCACCAGCACAGATTTCAAAATCCCGCAGACCATTGCCGACTGGGACGATCGCGCCTGGAATCACGTCGCCGTCGCAGAAATATCTCATTTCCACCCGCGTAGCAGTGATTTTCATCCAATCACCCAGGCCCGCCTGATGCATGACGGACAACGAATTTTCCTGCGCTTCGACGTACAGGATCGCTATGTCATCAGCACCGCCTCCCAATATCAGGATGCGGTTTTCAAAGACAGCTGCGTGGAATTTTTCTTCCGCCCCAAGCCGCAAAGCGGGTATTTCAATCTCGAAGTCAACTGCGGCGGCACCAAGTTAATGTCCTACGTCGAAGACCCCTCGCGCGCACCAGATGGTTTGAAAAAATGGCGCCCGGTCGATGCCGCCGATGCCGACAAAATCATCATTCATCATTCCATGCCCAGCGTTGTCGATCCAGAAATCACCGAACCCACCCACTGGCGCAATGGCGAGATCATTCCCATTTCCGCACTCGAACCTTATTGCGGGAAGATCGGTAATCTAAGCGGCCAAACCTGGACCGGAAATCTTTTCAAATGCGTCGAAAAAAATTCCCACCCCCATTGGGCCACCTGGTCCCCCATCGGCGAGCAACTCAATTTCCACCAACCCAAATATTTCGCCGATTTCCGCTTCGAGTGAAAACAAAAAATGCTGGAGTTTTCTTCAGCGTTCAGCGTTCAGAATTCAGCGTTCAGCTCGACCCTTCCCCCCGCGGCACCAGCCTCGCGCCCTTACCATTTTTAATTCCCGTCGCTCGCAGCATGCGCTGCTTTACCTGTTTCAAAAACCCTTGAATCTCCGCTTCACTCGGCGAAGCAGACAACCGAATCACTCCCCCTGCTTTGGTCCGATGCCCCCCGCCCGTACCAATGCCGCGCACCAGTTTCCGCATTGCATCCGCTGCATTATTTTTGCCGGTTCTCGTCCGTAGCGAGAGCACTAATCGGCTCTCAATATGTGCCGTCACCAGCGCCCACTCCACTTTCTCAAAGCGCAGAAGAAAATCCGCAATCACCGCGGGCTTCTCCGGCGTATCGATCTTCTCCAGATGCGAAATCAAAACCGTATCGTAATACATCGCATTGTTCACCCCATGGGCATACGCGATGTAATAATTCTGCGGCAAATCCACATAGCGCATCTGATAGAGCTTTCCCGTATCCGCGAGCAGCGTCAGCGACGAAAGCGCCATGTTGTCCAGCTCCCCCGGCTTCCCCGCTGAGCCAGCCAGATCGGATTCAATCGCATACAGCAGCGTCGCTCCCAGCGCTCGCGAGATGGGCGATTCCAATTCCATGAAATAGGAAAAAATAATCGTCCCCGTCGCCCCTACATCGCTGCGGATATCACAGAAATCTGATTTGCACTTATGCCGCATCGTGCGGTGATGGTCGATCACCACCGTCGGCTCATATCCCGTTGGCAGTGGCGAATTGGAAAAATGCGGCTGCGCATCCAGCAAAATCACTGCATCATGCTCCGCAATCAGCGCCTCATCCCAGGGCAGCACGCGCAATTCCGTCAGCTCCGCGAACATCGAATTCATCCCGCCCAGCAGATTCCCCTGAATCGCAATATCCACTTTTACCCCTGGCATCTTATGTTTGAGCAACGCGAGCATCGCAATACACGACGCCATCGCATCCGGATCAGGATAGCGATGTGTGGTGATCAGAATATTTTTCTTCCCCACCAGCGCTCGCAGAAATTTGCGCGCCCGTCCCTTCCCCACGTTCTTCTTCTCCGCCTGCACCGCCGAATCCGCAACGGTTTCCACGCACGCTTCGACAAAGCTCGTGCCGCTATCAGCCCCCTTGTCGGCGGCGATCTCCGCGGGATCAATCTTCAATTCACTTCCAGCCACACGCGTCATAGATAAATTCCAGAGCTTCCAATAAAAACCCTCAAATTCCCTTCACACGCTTCTTACTTTTCTCTCCGTTCACACCATATGAAGTCATATCGCCTATCGGCAAGATTGCCAACGGACGTTCCCAACGCCGCGATAGATAGGGATTTTACGGCACTTTATGTCCCGTTTCCTAATGCGCTGTCCATTCCTCTCTTAGCTATAATAGGGTAAGCGGATGATCACCTTCCCCTGCAAATGCGGCCAGATTATCCAGGTCGCTGACGACCAGGCCGGCCTTACCGTCCAATGTCCCCATTGCGGCCTGCTGCGCGATGTCCCCACCTTATCGGACCTGAGCCACCTCACCGATGACGGCACCTACGATCTCGAACCCACCAAGGAAATTCCAGAGGAACATCGCATCGACCAGCTCCGCCGCGCTTTTTCTTATGAACGCACTGACGCTGATGGCGACGAGATCGACCTGCGCCCCACGATGACAGACGTCAAATCCGCTGGTTATATCGAAGAAAAACAGGATGACGCCGCCCCCGCCCTGCCCAAATATGATCCGGTCACCGGCGAATTGGTCGTACCCATCCAGGTCCGCGCCGAAGAGTCGCACCCCAATCACATCCCTCTCGCCAAGCGTTTTGTCGGCTACGCCACCACCCAAACCCAATCCGCCCATTTCTCCGCCGCCAAAATTTTCATCGAGCTTTTACAACCCGTGAACATCGTGGTGATGTTTTTCATCCTGATGTTTCATACTGCTTTCGAATTTTTCACCGCGCTCCCGCTGCTCTATTCCCTGTTCTTTAGTCCCTTCCTTTTCGCCATCTTCACCGCTGTCTTCGCCCATTACGCGATCGTCGTGGAAGAAATCGCCGTCGAAGAGCACGACGAACTGCCGCGTCCATTACGCCAATTCGAATTCGGCCCCGATCTTTTCTGGCCCTTTATGTATATGGTTGGCTCCATCTTCTTCTCCTTCGCTCCCGCATTTTTTGTCGCCACCGAGTTGAATAAGTCCAAACTGCAATGGCCCGCATTTCTCGCCATGGTCATCATTGGCATTGTTTTCTTCCCCTCTGTCCTGCTGACTTCCATCACCAGCGGCAGCATCCGCAACCTCCGCCCCGACCGCCTCGTCGGCGTGATGGTTCAATCCCCCCTGCGATATCTATTTGTCGTAATCCTCTTCCCCGCCGTCACAACGGTTTATTATTTCGGCATTCTCGGCTGCCGCGTCGCCTTCCTCCGCTGGGCCGGCGCCGGCGCTGCAATCCCCGCTTCATGGGACAACCAGCCCCTGCTCGTCATCGGCGCCCTGGTCATCGGCATCTACATGATGCACTTTACCTGCTGGTACCTCGCCCTGATCTACCGCGATTACCACGCCGACTTCCCCTGGGTCCTCCAACGCCACATTCCTACTCGCCTCCTTGAGCGCACCCGCACCTGATTCTGCATTTTCTCGCCCGTAGAGCCAAGCCGTCCCCCGCTCGATCCGGAACAAGAATGTTCGTCCCCAAACATCTCTCGACGGCCTCGTCACTTCAGGCACCAGTGAGCCTGTCGAACTGCGACGAGGGACTAATCCGAAATTCGCAAGGAACAAACACAAATAGATTTCTTTTCTTCTTGACGCCTTCGCGATGTTCGCGACCTTCGCGTCAAAAAATTTCCCTCTGCTATCAAATTGCGACCCCCCTTTCCCCCCGCTACCATCCTCGCATGCGTTGGCTCCTCCATGGCTCCCTTACTCCCGCCGTCGCCGACGCCCTGCGTCGTCACGGTCACCAGGCCCAATCCACCACCGAAGCCGGCCTCGCCGATGAATCCACCCCTGCAGAAATCTTCGCCGCCGCCCGCAAACTCCAACTCGAAATCCTCACTGCCGATCCCGCATTAGCCACTGCGCCCTACGAACAACACCTCTCCTTCCCCCGCACCATCGTCCTCCTGCAAATCCCCGGCGACGTCGAACAAGATGACGCCATCGACCGCCTCTTCGATCGCTACAAACGCCTCTCCCCCGCCCGCCTTTACACCATCACCCCTACTCGCGTAAAAATTCGCCAGTTGCCCAATGCGTAAGAACTATTCACCACGAAGTCACGAAGACGCGAAAAAGAAAATTTTGCATTTCTTCGCGCCCTTCGTGCCTTTGCGGTTCAACTCTTTTAAAGGATTGAAATGTCTCTCTTAGTCACCGGCTCCATTGGCCTCGACACCATCGAAACCCCAGCCGGCAAACGCGAAAACGTCGTCGGCGGCTCCGCCGTCTATTTCTCCTACGCCGCCAGCTTCTTCACCCCGGTCCGCCTCGTCGGCGTGGTCGGCGATGATACCGCTCCCGATCTGAAAAAAGTCTTCGGCTCCCAGCCCGTTGACACCACAGGCCTGGAAATCCGCAAAGGCTCAAAAACTTTCCGCTGGCATGGCTCCTATCTCAAAGACCTCAACGAAGCCCAAACTCTCAAAGTCGATCTCAACGTCCTCGCTGAGCACGCCCCCAAAATCCCACAACCTTTTCTCGACAGCAAATACATCTTCCTCGCCAACACGCATCCTACGCTCCAGCGCCAGATGGCCGAATCGCTAAGCGCCGCGAAATTAATCGTCGCCGACACCATGAACCTCTGGATCGAAACCGAGCAGGATGAGCTCCGCAAAATGCTTTCCAAAATCCACGGCCTGGTCCTCAACGACGGCGAAGCCCGGCTGCTCACCCAGAAAAAAAATCTCATCGCCGCCGCGAGAGATGTCCTGAAAATGGGCCCGAAATTCGTCGTCATCAAAAAAGGCGAGCATGGCTCGATGCTCTGCACCGAAAAGGACCTCTTCGTCCTTCCCGCCTACCCTGCCGAGCAAGTCGTCGATCCCACCGGCGCCGGCGACAGCTTCGCCGGCGGCATGATGGGCTACCTGTCCACCCAGGGCTCCTTCAACGCCTCCACCCTCAAACGCGCCCTGGCCTTCGGCACCATCGTCGCCAGCTTCACCATCGCCGATTTCTCCTTGGATTCCCTGCAAAAAACCACCCGCGAGCAGATCGACGACCGCTGGAATCATTTCAAACAAGCGATGAGTTTTTAATGACGAAATTCGAATCCACAACAACCAAACGCGCGCAATATTTAGCGGCGCGTCCGTAGGACCGCGTTGAACAGCGCAATCCAACGCGGTGCTATGCACCGCCGCTAACTATTGGCCGGAGAATCTTTCGAACGATCGAATTTTGACTCGTCATTCCAATTTCGATTTCGATTATTCCCCTTCTTACTTTTCCTACCCTTCAAACTCTTCACACGTCCCTTATACTTCCCCTATGGCAGAACTGCCGCCTCAAAAATCCTTCCTCGTTCAGCGCTTCGCCAAACTTGCGCTCGGCCAGCACACCGTCATCGGCTACAGCGTTGCTGGTGAAGAATCCGTCGTCCAAATCCCCGAGCTCAACACCTGTTTTGATATCGGCCGCTGCCCCTACTTCGCCCTCACCAGCGACTATGTCTGCATCACCCACGCCCACATGGACCACATCGCCGGCCTCCCCTACTACCTTTCGCAGCGCAGCTTCCAAGGCATGAAGCCCGGCACCGTCTTCCTCCCCGTCGACCTCGCAGGTGACGTAGATGATCTGCTCAAACTATGGCGCAAGATCGAGCGACAAGGAACCCCGTACACGCTCGTTCCCATGTACGCCAACGAGCTCCACGAAGTCCGCCGCGACTTCGGCATCCGCGCCATCGCCACTCATCACGGCGGTTCCTCCCTCGGCTATTCCCTTATCTCCATCCGCGAAAAACTTAAACCCGAGCTTGCCGGCAAAACCGGCCCCGAACTCGCCGACATGAAAAAACGCGGCATCGAAATCCAGTACCGTGTCGAAGTCCCCCTCGTCACCTATCTCGGCGACACCTCCATCGGCCCCGTCTTCGACCACCCTGACGTGATCAACGCCGAAATCCTCATCACCGAACTGACCTTCTTCGAACCCGACCACCGCCAGCGCGCCAAAGTCGGCCGCCACCTGCACCTCGAAGATTTCCTCAACATCGCTCCCAAATTAAAAAATAAATGGACCGTTCTCTCCCACGTCTCCCGCCGCACCGGCCTCCACAAAGCCAAACGCCTCCTCAAAAAACGCCTCGGCGAAGACGCCTTGCAAAAATTTCTATTCCTAATGGACCTCCGCGACGCCCACGAAGCCGGCCAAGTCGAAGACGCCGGCCCACCGCCGGCCGATAGCGCAGAGTGACTCAACCTTAATCCTCTCGAAATAATCTCCTGAAATCTCTGGCTCCGTGCAGCACCCGTACGACAATCAGTTTTTTCTTTTCGAGCCGATAAGCAATCACGTAATTACCCACAGACCAGAATAAATATCGTCTATCCTTCACATCCGTACGGATGTGACCCGCACCCGGAAAGTCAGCCAGCATTTGAATGGTTTGGTTCAGTTTCTCGTCGAATCGATCCGCTGCTGAGGGTTTATCCAAAGCAATGTAATCGCAGATTTCCTCTATATCGCGATCAGCGCGGCGGGAAATGCGATATTTCATAATCGCTTCGTTTTCAACTTAGCCCGGCGACGCCGCTGCCGCACCCGAAACGCTCGATCTCCGTCCAAAGTCCCTTCGCTGCGAATGCTGCGTTCTCCCTCAGCCAGCAACGATTCCATTTCCCCCGGCGCAAATTCCCCGAAGCGTTCCTGTTGATCCAATGTCAACATGGCTGCGGCAACCACATCCTCCGGCGTCGCATATTTTCCTGCTTTCATACGACGCTGAATTAACTTCTTTAAACTGGCTTCAATCGCCAAATTCATCGCCGCACCGCTTTGCCGATGAATAAACCAGCGATGAAGAAAATCACCACTGGTGCCAGTAAAAATGCAGAGATAATTAGCATCCCGCGATCTTTCACCATCGGGTCCAGAAATGCCGGATCATATCCCAGGCACGCACTCACCAATGCCACGCATGCAAACAGCAACACCAACGCCGCCCCGAGCGACGCTCCACCGAGCGCCGGTGCCAGCGAATCAGGCGCTTCCACCATCGTCATCGGCGCTGGTGTAGATCGCACCACCGCTGACTCCGCGCCCGCCAGTGTTGCTTCTGTACCACTTGGCATATCAGCCACGACCGGCCCTGCGGTTCGCGTGCCGCGTTTTCCCTTTCCAGGCTGCATCTCATCGAGCAGTTCTGCTCCAAGGCTGGTATCATCCGATTCTCTGGTAAGGTCCAGTAAACCAGAGCCGGAACCCACGGATTCCAAACCCATCTCCGAACCCAGCGCGGGCGATGCAGCGGTCTGCGCGGAAGGGTCGGCACGATCCCCGTCTTCCATTCCAAAGACAGTGATGCCCGTTGCCGTGCCGGTACGTGAACCGCTGCGTCCCGGAGAAGGAATACCCGTTCCCGAAGCACCCAGGTCGGCAGCAAGCACGGAATCTTCTTTAGCGGTTGAATCAGCCAGCCCGATCACCGAACCACTCCCACCCTTTGAATCCACAAGCCCAATGGGCGCTCCGCTTTCCGCCCCTGCTAGTCCCAATTCGTCCCCTCCACCCGTCGCAGCCAATTCATTTTTCAATGCATCAACCTGATCGGTCTTATACATCAGCTTGGCGCCATCGCGATATTCGCGCAGGCGGCCTTCGCGAGTGAGTTGTTTTACTTCTTCTTCATTCTTTCCAAGCACTGACTTGGTTTCATCCATGGTGTAAAACATTTTTGCCATATGGTGCTCCGGTTAAATCTTGTAGCTGATTATATTACCAAATTCATGGCTGTGTGGTGGCTTTTTCGATCAGTTCTTTTACTTCTTCCGGCGAAGGATTTTCCGTATTGAAATTAGCCAGTTTGCGATCGTAGCGAAAGCTGCGACTGGCAAGCAGCTTCAGCTTACGGCCCATAGGATCCCACCCGTACACACATAGGGTTTGCGCATCGACATCCATCAAATAGCAGCCATAAGAGTTAGGAGAGAATTGCCCAGGCATAATGAAAACCCCCGCGCCGCCTGCGATGGGCGACTGGAATTGGCCAAAGGCAGGAGCGGTCAGGGACAGATCGCGCTGCCTGGTGAATAAAGCGCAGGCAATCAGAAGCAGGAGGGCTACATTGAGCCATAGCACGAAGCGAAATGATTGCAGGGATTTGGGCATATTGGTTGATGGCTTTGTTGAGTATCCTACAATCCGCGCATCAAAAAGAAAACGATGAACGGTGAACGATGAACGATGAATGCCCTCGCCCTAGCCCTCTCACGGATTACGATTCGATTTCGATCACCGCAGGCCGGGCGGCAGAACCAGGTCCGTGGTTCAATTTATTTAGCCCGGTACCGTTTCAGTTTAATCGGATCGATTTGCCGATTGCGGGATTGCCAGAGGATTTGGTGGGGCTAAAGCTGATTCATATCAGCGATGCACATTTCCGATCCCGGTGGTCGCTGGGGTGGCAGGAAATGGTCGAACGCATTAATAGCGCGCAAGCAGATTTAATTTTCATGACTGGGGATTTTGTGGATAGCAAAATTAATTCTGCCCCGGCAATGCCGAATGTGGAGCGGTTTTTTTCATCACTCAAATCGCGTTTGGGGAATTTTGCGATTTTTGGAAATCACGATCATGATTTTTTATACAGGCTCGCAAAAAAAGTAGCCGCAGGGGGAAAGATCGCGTCAGAACCATGGCCCCGGCGAAAACGGGATAAAGACCGAGAGCCCAAGGGATTACCGATACCGCCGCGACTACCGGCGATGAATTATCTCGGCCATCGGATTTTGGATGATTGCCGGGAAGTAGTGAAAGTCGGAGAGGCAGAGTTGGAAATTATTGGCTTCCGCGGGACGAGCCGCGCGGATTTTAGTGAGAATTTTCTGCGGTTGTTGCCAGCCAAACCTGCAAATGGAATGCGCATCGTGATGTCGCATCATCCAGATAGCATTCGCAAACTCGAATCACTGGAACCGGACTTGGTGCTGGCTGGCCACACCCACGGCGGCCAGATTTGTTTGCCAGGGCATCGGGCGATTATCAGTCATGATTCGCTGCCAAAAAAATGCGCTTCAGGCCTGCATCGGTTTGGGAAAAACTGGTTGCTGGTTTCGAGAGGCCTCGGGTTTTCGTCTTTTTCGATACGGGTGTTTTGTCCGCCGGAGATTGTGGAGGTGACATTGAGGAGGGCGTGAAGGGTGAGAAAGTGAGAAGTGGAACACCGAGAATGGTTGGTAAAGTTTTGCTTCATCCATCCACGTCTTCGCGGCACCACATCTCGACCCTGCTCCACTGTAAACTAACTCCACATTCATTCCGCCCTTGACTTAATTTCATAGTGGGAGAAAATCGTCATATTCGATTTGATCTGGAAATGCTTCTCGCCACGATCTGGCAGGCTCACAAAAGCCTGAAGCAGTAAGGTTGTCTAAAAGTCAGGAATTCGAGGGTCATGGATCAATGCGTGGTAATGCGAGGCTAATGCGGATTTGATTGCAGCAGCAATCGCCAGTAAAAAGTCACTTTCCATGAAAAAAGAACTAGGCATCGGAATATTGCTGATCGTCGTGTGCGCGCTGGCGTACGCAAAAAACAATCGGTTTCTCTCGCCATATAATGTCCAAAACCAGGCGCAGATCATTGGCATGTATGGGATTTTCTCCATTGGCATGGGGATCGTCATTATTACCGGTGGAATCGATCTGTCAGTCGGGTCGGCATTCGCACTGCAGGGAGTGGTGTTATCGATAATGCTGCGGGAGTGGAACTGGCCTTGGCCGTGGGCGGCGCTGGCGGCGATTGCGGGGATGGTGCTATTGGGGGTGATTCATGGATATTTGATCGCGGGGTTGAACTTACAGTCGTTCATTGTGACCTTGTGCGGGCTGCTGATTTATCGAGGGGCTGCGCGCTATATTGCGCACGATGATACCAAGGGGTTTGGAAGCGAGAGTTTTGGCTGGCTGCGACCGATGGCGGAGGGGCATCTTTGGCATATTCCAATGCCGTTCATCATCATGCTGGTGGCGGCGGCAATTTCATTTGTGGTCCTGCATCGATCAATTTATGGGAGATATCTATTTGCGGTGGGACGCAACGAAGAGGCGGCCAGATATTCGGGAATCAATACCAAACTGGTAATTGGCAGTGCGTATGCACTCTCGATGCTCTTGGCAGGGATCAGCGGGATTTTGTTTGCATTTTATACGAACTCGATTTCCCCGAGCAATCACGGGACGTTTTATGAGCTTTACGGAATTGCCGCAGCGGTGCTGGGTGGGTGTAGCCTGCGCGGCGGCGAAGGCTCGATCATCGGCATCCTGCTGGGAACGGCCCTGCTGCAGGTGCTCCAGAACCTGGTGAATTTGCTGGGGATTCCAAGCTCGCTGAATTTTGCGGTAATGGGAACAGTAATTTTGGTCGGGGTAATGATCGACGAACTCTTGGGCAAGAGGCTGAATAAGGGGAAGAGATAGATCAAAGGTTGAAGCGGAAGGACGAAGGACGAAATAATTTCAAATGAGCAAATGTTCGAAAATCCCAACCTGTTCAATATTTAGCGGCGGTCGTAGCACCGCATTAAACATCGCTGTCCACCGCGGGCCTTCGGACATGCTGCTAACTATTGCGCGGATTTCGATTGGTTTTCGAAAATTGATTCGTCATTCGATTTGGTAATTAACCGCGAAGATTATTCTGTTTCGCCTTCGGAATCGGGGGTCGCGGTTTCAGCGGCCTGGTCTTTATTGTTCAGCCCCAATTCTTCCATGAGCTTAGCCGGCACTTCCCCAGTATTTTTGCATTTGGGGTAACCGGAGCAGCCGAGGAACGGGCCACGGCGGCCTTGACGGATGATCATGGGTTTGCCGCAATCGTCGCAATCAATATCAGTTGCCACTTGGCTCAGGTTGACGGTTGTGCTGGCGGCGGCGGGGTTACTGGAGATCACCTTGGCGGCCATTTCTTTGGCTTTGGCGCCTTCTTCTTTAAGCAGTGGGATGAGGGCTTCGACCTGAGCGAGATCTGGGCCGGTGAGTTTTTTGACCATCTTGGTGCTGCGGCATTTGGGGAAAGAGGAGCAGCCTAGGAATGGGCCGCGCTTGGAATCACGGAGGATCATGGGGCTGCCGCATTTTTCGCAGGCGACGGTGGTATTGATCTTGACCTTGGGAGGTTGCGGATTGCCCTCTTTATCGAGATTGATGATGACGTTGCAGGAGGGTTCGCCTTTTTCGTTTTTCACCGAATAGCCGGAGCAACCGAGGAATTCGCCGAATCGGCCCTTGCGTTTGATCATCTCCCGTCCGCACACCGGGCATTTGTGCTCGGAGACCTCGCGCATCTTGGGTTTGCCCTGTTCATCAACCGGTTGCGTATTGGCGCATTCGCGATCGGAGCAAGCAAGGAAAAAGCCGTTCTTGCTGATGCGGTAGAGCATGGGCTTGCCGCACTTTTCGCATTTGTAGGGAGAGGGCGCGCCGCCGGCGTGCTCGATCTTTTCCAGTGCTCCATCCACGCTGCCATGAAACGGCCCGTAGAAATCTTTGAGCAGCTTGATCCAATCAAGGTGCTGCTCTTCGATCTGGTCCAGTTTCAGTTCCATCCCTGCCGTGAACTTTACATCCATGATCTCGGGGAAACCCTGAATGAGCTTATCGGTGACCACCGCGCCAAGCTGCGTCGCATAGAACCTGCGGTTCTGCTGCATCACATACTGTCGATCCTGAATCGTCTGGATAATGCTGGCATAAGTGCTGGGGCGACCGATGCCGAGTTCCTCGAGTTTCTTCACCAGGGTCGCCTCGGTGTATCGGGCCGGCGCCTGCGTGAAATGCTGCGTGGGAGAAAGATCGATCGGGTAAACCGGTTTCTTTTCCTTGAGCTCGGGGAGGAGCTGGTCTTCAGAGCTGACGCCGGACACTTTCATGAAGCCATCGAATACGAGCTTGCGGCCCCCTGCTCGGAAGATCGCGTCGCCTTCCTTGGTAGGAGCCGCGAGTTTCACGGTGGTCTGATCAAACTCCGCCGCTGGCATCTGGCAGGCAACGAAACGACTCCAGATCAATTGATAAAGCTTGTATTCATCCGCCCCGAATTTCGCAGCAGCGTTCTTGGGCGACATCTTCGCATCCGTCGGCCGAATAGCTTCGTGAGCTTCCTGGGCGCTTTTGTTGCTGGAAGAAAAAAAATTGGGCTTTTCGGGCAGATACTTTCGGCCGAATTCGTCTTCGATGTAAGCGCGGACCATATTCAACGCATCGCCCGACAAATGCGTCGAGTCGGTACGCATATAAGTAATGTGGCCGCCTTCGTAGAGGCCCTGGGCGAGCCGCATAGTGCGCTGAGCGCCAAATCCCAAACGGCTCGAAGCGGCTTGCTGGAGCGTGCTGGTAATAAATGGCGCAGGTGGCCGCACTTGTGTGCGCTTGGTTTCAATCGAGGCGACGGAAAACGCCGGGCATTGACCCATTTTTCCGCTGAAGGTGGTCTGATTGCGCGCCGGGCCCTTCGCAGCGGCGTCTTCGGTATTGTCTTCTTTTTCCAGAACGTAGCCCAGCAGTTCCGCAGCCTTGCGGGCGTCAGCTTTGTTGTTTACTTCAAATTTTTTGCCGCCGATTTCGACTAATTCAGCGGTGAATGCGCCGTGGTCGGAGAGCCAGGTGTCGCGCTCTACCTTGGTGCGCTCACCGTTGCCGGTATTGGTGAGCCAAGTTTTCCATTCACTAGCGAGCTTGGCGCAAGTGGTTTGGTCAGCAGCCGCGAAGAGAGCACCGATTTTCCAGAATTCGGTTGGGACAAATGCGTCGATCTCGCGCTCACGCTCGACGACCAAACGCACGGCAACGCTCTGCACCCTCCCAGCGCTCAGGCCCCGGGCGACTTTGCGCCAAAGCAACGGCGAGATTTCATAGCCCACAATGCGATCAAGAATGCGGCGAGCCTGCTGTGCATTCACGCGATCAATATCAATATTCATGGGCGTTTTAAACGCCTTCTGAATTTCGCTCTTGGTAATGGCATTAAAGATCACGCGACGGACTTTGTCGTCGGGAATTCCCAATGCTTCTTTAAGATGCCAGGCAATCGCTTCCCCTTCGCGGTCCAAGTCAGTTGCCAGAAAGACTTCCGGGGCATCCTTCGCCAGCTTCTTCAATTCGCTGACAACTTTATCTTTCCCGCGCTCTTCAATCAGGACATATTCCGGCTCGAAAGTTTTGAGATCAACGCCCATCCCCTTGCTGGGCAGATCGCGCACGTGCCCCATGCTCGCCCGGACGACAAAGTCATCCCCGAGGTACTTATTAATCGTCTTGGCCTTGGCGGGCGATTCGACGATCACGAGATTTTTGCCGTTCTTTTTGGCCATATCGGAATACTGCCTCGCCTGACGGTATCGACGCTTCCGCTCCATTTCTTGACGGTTAACCCGCCGACCGCCCAAAATGCGGGGCGGCAGTTTGATCAACTCCTCAGCCGGCTGTCAAGAGGGAAATCCATCTATTATAGTACGTCGGATTACAGAGCAACGTTCAAGTGCCGGTAGAAAGCGACCCGGACCTTCAGATCATAACCCCATTTAATTAAGAAACTTACGAGAATCCGGGAGCAACATAATCTCGAGTGCCGCCCAGTCGGAGGAATTTTTTATACACGACAATTGTGGCAAGAAGGGATAAAAGGCCGAGCACGGAGGCCCATAAATAGATGTAGCGATAATCCTTGTGGTTGGCTTCGAGGAGAATGCCACAGAGATAGCCGACGAGCAGAGTGCCAGTATAGGCAGCGATATTGGCGGCGGCGCAGAACTGCGCGAATTCGATTTTGGGAAAAAGGCGCATAAAGAGCGGTCCGTTTGCGGTGAGATACCAGCCCGAGCAGACCCCCACCACGACCAGAGCACGGGCAATACCATCAGGACCGTGAATGAACTTAAAGCTGATGAAGGTGGCGACGGTATACATAATGAGAGAAATGACGGTAAGGCGGAGCGGGTGAATTTTGTCCGCGAGCCAACCGAGCGGATACGCCTGAATCAGTGAGAGAAGCAATTGCAATGAGGCGGCGTTGCCATAGTAGCCCATGTCCATATTAATGGAGGTGGCGTAGTAGAGGACAAAGCCGTTGATGGGAATAAAGGCCATATAAGCCAGGGCGGTGCTGAGAAAAATCCAGCGATAAAAAGAATGGCCACAGCAATCGCGGATATAGCGCACGGTGGCGCGCCAGGGATTCTGGGCGTTTGCTTCGGGCGGTGGATATTCGCCTTCGCGGACGCGCAGGCACATGGTGGTGAAGCCAAAGCCGTAGATGGCGGCCATCACGAGGAAAATTGCCATACTGTGCTGCTGCGCGGTTTTAAGGAGGTAGTGGTTGAAATAGATGCCCGCGCCGAGACTGATGACGCGGAATAGGCCGAAGAATTGACCAACGATTTCGCGCGGGACGACGTCATTGCAAAGGGCAATGAAGATGAGATTGCAGATAGTGTCGCAGGCGGTGAAGCAAATAGAGAATGCGGCGAGATATGCGATGATGCCATCGTCGCTATGGGTCATGTGCGGGGCGAAGGCCATGCCGACCATGGCGAGGACGGAAATGGGCGTGATGATGAGAAGATACGGAATTCGGCGTCCCCATCGACCTCGGTGGCGATCGCTGACATAGCTGATGATCGGAGAAAGAATAATGATCAGAAGCGCAGGCAGACTGACGGTGAGTAACCCCTTGGTGGTGGATTTGGCCTTGAAATGATCGAGCATCAACTGCAGCGTGGGAGGAAAGGCGCGCTCCCGAAGCTGGTAGGCGAGGTCGCCCCAGAGTAGCCAGCCGAAGAGGATGGCCAAACCGGCGGTGGTGTAGGTGAGGGTGCCAACGCGCCAGATTTTTTTTCTTGAGGATTGGGGATCGAGCGGTTCAGGCGGCGTCGCCGTTGACAGGGGATTCATCGATGGAGAAGGTGATACCGCATGAGTAACCCTTCGACAATCGGCGTGTGTGTTTTGCCCGAACCGGCGCTGAACCGAGGGAGGAGTGTGAATTATCCAGGGTATGTGCATGAAATTCTGCAACATGCGGGGGTGATGTATGAAACGGTGGCAGTGGAAGAGCTGGAAGAGAAATCAGATTCACTGGGAATGTTGATCACCGTCGGCGATTTTGCATTCGCGCAGGAGTTGCAGAAAATATTACGCGATTGGGTATCGCGCGGCGGAGCGTGGCTTTCAATTGGCGGGATTTGTGGGATGGAGGATGTATTAGGGGCGAAGGCGGCGTCCCCGACATATTCGGGATGGGGTGGCGGATCGCGCTCGCTCGGGGAAGGATATTTGGTCACGGAGAATAAGCGGCATCGCATGGTGGAGTTTTCAGAAAAATCGCTGCACTTTTTTGGTGGATGCAATGTGATGGCTGCGGCGGGGAAAGTGATAGCGAGCGCGCTGGATAAGCATGGGCGATCCGACGGAACGGCCGCCATAATTGAAAATCAGTTCGGCAGTGGCAGAACAATTTTGATTTGTGTGGATTTGCCCGGAACGGTTGTGAGGATTCAGCAGGGAACCTCTGTGACGCGCGACGGCGTACCGGCGCGGGATGGGTCGGCGCCGGTGGATGATTCGGTTTTGAAAAGCGGGGATGGAGGTGTGCTGGATTGGTACTTTGATCGGGATGACGTGCCGGGAGGTGAGGGTCTGAGTGCGTTCTTACGGCCGGCGGCGGATCAGTGGCGAGAGATTTTGCTCCGTGCGATTTTTTATCTGGCCAGTGAAAAGCAGATGGGGGTGAATGTGCTGTGGATGTGGCCGAGGAATTTGCCGGCGATTGGACATATCTCGCATGATTCGGATGGGAATGAGCCGGAGATGGCAGAGTTGTTGTTGGCGGCGTTGGGGCGCGCGGGAATATGCTCGACGTGGTGTGTTATTTTGCCGGGATATTCTGCGGCGTTGATTGAGAAGATCAGGGCAGCGGGGCATGAATTGGCGATGCACTATGATGCGATGACGCCAGGGTTGGCCTGGGGGGAAGAAGAGTTCGAGAAGCAGTGGCGTGACTTGCGGGGAATGCTGGGCGAGATGGTGACAAATAAAAATCACTATTTGCGCTGGCAGGGAGATATGGAGTTTTTTGGGTGGTGTGAGCGGCGCGGGATTGAGCTGGATCAGAGCAAAGGTCCCTCGAAATCGGGAGAAGCGGGGTTTAATTTCGGAACGACACAGCCGTATTTTCCAGTTTCGTTCGACGGGAAAATTTCGCCAGTGTTGGAGGTCGCGACGCACACGCAGGACTTGGGAGTATTTGGCCCGGAATCGCTGGGAACCCCCCTGCTGCTGGCGGCGTTGAAATATCATGGGGTGGCGCATTTTCTGTTTCATCCGGCGCATTTCGGGAAGCCACGAACAGCGCCCGCGATGGAAAATATTGTGGCGATGGGGAAAGCGCGCGGGATGGAATGGTGGACGGCGCGGCAAATTAACAATTGGATCAGAGCGCGGCGAAGTGTGCGATATGACCGAGATGCTGATGGAAATATCACCGTAACGAGCGAAAGAGATTTGTCACAAGCAACGGTGCTGGCGCAGAGCAATTCCAATGGTTGCGTAAACGATCAGGCGCTTGACGGACCCATCGTGCGGCGATGGGGATTCGATTTTGTTAGCAAGGTGCTGGACATTCCGGGGAGGCAAGGGGTGGATCATGAATGTTGAGTTACTGTTTCTTGGCACGGGCACGAGTGCGGGGGTGCCGATGATTGGGTGTAAGTGTGAGGTTTGCCGGAGCGCGGATGCGCACGATAAGAGGACGCGGCCATCCGTGATAATTTCATACGGCCAGACGCGGGTACTGGTCGATACGACCCCGGAGCTGCGGTTGCAATGCATTGCTAATGACGTGCAGCGAATCGATGCGATCGTATTTACGCATGCCCATGCGGATCACATCATGGGCCTGGATGATGTGCGGCGATTCAATACCGTGATCGGCGGGCCGCTTGATGTTTGGGCCGATGAGCCGACGCACTCGGCATTATCGCGATGTTTTGCTTACGCATTTGGCATGGTGCCGCCGGAGGAAAAGACGTATCGCCCTAATCTGATCTGGAAAAAGATTGAAGGGAAGTTTGAGATTGGGGGCGTAGAGTGGACACCAATCCGGCTGTTTCACGGCAAAATGCCAGTGCTCGGATTTCGCGTGGGGAATCTGGCATATTGTACCGACGTGAGCATGATTCCGGAGGAATCGTTTGAATTGCTAAAAGGTTTGGACGTGCTGGTACTGGATGCGCTGCAACCCAGGATTCATGCGACGCATTTCAGTCTCGAGCAGGCGATTGGAGCTGCGAAGCGGATTGGAGCGAAGCAGACGTGGTTTACGCATATTGCGCATGCGCTCCCGCATGCAGCGACGAATGCGGCTCTCCCGCCCACGATTCAATTGGCGTATGATGGATTGAAAGTCAGCGCGGGATAAAATTTGTTGTCGTTACCGCGATTTTGTTGCTTGTGCGCTTCCTGATCTGGTTGGTGGCATGGACAATCGGCAGCACGGGAAGCGATTATTGAAGGATTAAAATGGCTGAAACCAAAGCGGAAATTATCAGGCAGTTTGTTAGTTTTGCATTTTTCAAGCTCGACCCGGCGTTTCGGCGGCTGGATGCGGAGAAAAAGGCAGCGGCGCGGCAGGAATTTGTATCCTTATTCTCGCAGCGAATTCCGGGGTTGATTCTTTTGACTTACAGCACGGTAGGAATGAAGGCGAACAGTGATTTTCTGCTTTGGATGATCAGCGAGTCGGCGGACACATTTCAAAGTCTGATGAGCAGTATCAATCGCAGTCAGCTGGGAGCTTATTTGAGCGCGTCTGAGTCCTTCTTGGCGATGACGAAGCGCAGCTCGTATGTCGACAAGATGGATCCGTCGCACGATGAGAGCCGCACGCGAATTGTTCCAGGTAAACGAAAATATTTATTTGTTTATCCGTTCGTGAAGACGCGCGACTGGTATCTCCTGCCACTGGAAAAACGGCAGGAGATTATGGATGTTCACATTCGCGCGGGGAATAAATATCCCAGCGTGAAATTGAATACGACGTATAGTTTTGGCTTGGATGACCAGGATTTTGTGGTGGCGTTTGAGACTGATGAGCCGAAGGATTTTCTGGATTTGGTAATGGAGCTGCGCGAGACGCAGAGCAGTAAATACACGCAGCGGGATACGCCGATTTTCACGTGCGTGCAGATGGGCATGGAAGGAATTTTGGGGCAATTGTTTTGAGCAATGGTCATGATCGAGGAAATTCGCGCCAAAGTTGCTGTTGAGTTATTTGAATTTTCTCGTCATGCGATGGATCAAAGTATTCAGCGAAATGTTACAGTCGTGTAGGTACGATCAGTATTGGAATCAGGAGAAATCATTGAGGATTATCCGGATGATAAATACGGCCCGAGTTGCCTGATATTGGGTCGCACGAAAAGTGGTCGTTCCATTCATATTCCGTGCAGTTATCCATCGCGACCGCTGCTGAAAATTGTTACATTGTACGAACCCGATCCGGACAAGTGGGTGAATTTTCGAGCGAGAAAATCATGAATAATCAGCCGGCCAATGAGACGATGATCGAAACGGCGGTCACCTATACCATCGAAGTGCGCGGGCAATTGGTGGTTATTGAGCATGTGCCGGCTCGGGTTTGCCAGGAGACGGGAGAACAGTTTTTTTCGCCTGAGACAGTGGAACGTATTCACGCCATCATTGCTGGTGGCGAGAAACCCGCGCGAACCATGCAAACGCCTGTTTACGAGTTCGCGGCTTGAGCATTCACTTTCGCTACTTTCGATTTTTCCTTTTATTCCTGCTTGGATCATGCGCAATCGCTGCAGCCAAAATCACCATTGAAGCGCCGCTGTTTGAAGGTGGGGCAGGGAAGGATTTTTTTATCGAATGTGCGAAGGAGTACGAGAAGGCCAGGCCGGATGTCAACGTGGATATGGAGCTGGACCCGCGGATCGTGGATAAGGTGCGGGTGAGGGTGCTGGAGAAATCGTGGTTTGAGTTGACGAATCCGCCCTCGATGAATTTTTGGCCTTTGATTCGTAATGGGGATGTGCTGGTGCTGGATAAATATCTGGATCAGCCGAACTGGGAAGGCGATGCGAAATGGCGAGATTCATTTTTGCCGGGGACGCTGAGCGGGTATGAGGATGAGGCGGGGCACATTTATGGGATTCCGCTGGCGGATTATGGGCAGTTCATCTGGTTCAATAAAAAGATATTCCGCGAGCATGGATGGAAGCCGGCGCTAACGTGGGATGAACTCTTTGCGCTGTGCGCAAAGATCAAGGCTGCGGGGATTGCGCCGATGGCGTTTCAGGGGAGATATCCATATTACCTGGAGCCTTTGTATAACGCGGCGTATTACCACCTCGCGGGGCCGCAGATGTGGATTGACCGCGCGAGAGTTTTGCCAGGGACGTTTTCGTGCCAGGAAGATGTCGATTCAATCGCGCTGGTGCAGAAACTGGCGGTGAATTATTTCCAGCAGGGATTCCTGGGAATGAGCCATACCGAATCGCAGCTGCAATTTTTCCTGGGGCGGGCAGCGATGATCCCGTGTGGGGCGTGGCTGAAAAGTGAAATGCTGGGGAAAATACCTCCCGGATTTGAGTTGGGATGTTTTAATATTCCGCTACCGAATAATAGCAAAGGCGATCCGACCGCGATTAATGTGCAGGTTGAACCCTTCGTGGTGATGGCGCACTGCAAGCACCCCGATGAAGCAGTAGATTTTCTGCGGTTTATGACCAGCCGGAAAATGTCCGGAATGTTTGCAAAGATGCAGGATATTCCCGTGGCAATTAAAGGAGCGAATGAGGGGAATTTGAGCCACGATCTGGATGATCTGGTGGAGCTGGTCAATAAAGCAAAGACGAGTTACGGGAAAATTCCGGGTGAGGGATATCCGGAGCTGGATCAGATTGAAGGCGATGAGATGAACGAGGCGATGACCGGGGCACAGACGCCTCGGCAGATCGCGGATGAATTTGAGCGCAAGGCGCGCGACGTAGTGAATGCGGCAGAGCATCCGGAGCGAATTCGGATGAATTACCGATGGCAGCCGGGCGTTTTGCTGGGGGTGCTGGCGCTGGGAGTGATTTATTATCTGGTGTCGCTAGGGAAAAAGCTCGGACAGCGCGCGACGAAGCCGCAGTATGTGGGGATGCAGAAATTGTCGCTGGCGAATCTTCTGATTTTTGTCGGGCCCAGCGTGCTGATTTATAGCGCGTTTGTGATTGTGCCAAGCCTGCGGGCGTTTTCGTGGAGCGCGCATCAGTGGAACGGGCTGACTGATATGACCACGATGCCGTACGTGGGACTGCGCAATTTTCGGCGGCTGCTGTTTGAGAGCGATGCGTTTTGGATTGCGCTGAAAAATAACTTGTTTCTGATGTTTGTGGTGCCGGCGTTTGTGGTGCCGTTGTCGCTATTTCTGGCGGCCGCGATCAGCCGTGGAGTGTGGGGATCGAAAACGTTCCGCGTGGTCTTTTTCTTTCCGAATCTGATCGGCGGAGTGGCAGCGACGCTGCTGTGGTTGCAGATTTATAATCCACAGGGTGGATTGATTAATAATGCGCTGGTTGATCTGGGGCGGGCATTGAGTTTCATTGGCTTGCACGCGCCTGGGCATTGGTTGGAAGCATTTGCTGGATTTCCCTGGCTGGATACCAAGCATCTTTACTGGTCATTGATTCCGATTTCGATCTGGGGAGCGTGCGGGTTCAATATGATTCTTTATCTGGCTGGCATGGAATCGATTTCGGAAAGTTATTACGAAGCGGCACGGATCGATGGGGCATCACAGTGGCGGCAATTCTGGACGATCACCATTCCGCTCATCTGGGAGATGATCGCGATTTCGCTGGTGTTTTTGATCATTGGCGGAATGAAGGCGTTTGATGTGATCTGGCTGCTGACCAACCAGATGCCCAGTACGGATAATCATGTCGTGGCGACACTGATGGTGCAGGATATGTTTACGGAGTTTAAGGTCGGGCAGGCGACGGCCATTGCGGTGCTGCTGTTTCTGATGGTGTTCGTGTGCAGCGCGGTGACGCTGAAAATGATGCGGCAGGATAGCGTGGAGATGTGATGATGAAACGTGATAATACCAATGCACCGTCGCGTTTCATGATTTACGTGCTGCTGCTGACGTACTTCCTCATCGTCGTTTATCCGATGTTCTGGCTGCTCTATTCATCGTTTAAAAGCGATCAACAGATTTTCCTGGATCCCTTTTCGTTGCCGACCCATTTGCATGGAGAGAATTATCAGCATGCGTGGTTTGGGGGGAATTTTCAGCAGTACTTTGCCAATAGCGTAATTGTTACGGTGACGACGGTCTTGGTAACCACGCTATTGGCGGCGATGACCGCGTATGCGCTGGCGCGATTCGAATTTCCGCTGGCCAAGCCAATTTATTATTACTTCCTGGCGGGGTTGATGATTCCGGTGCAGCTGGCCATTGTGCCGTTGTTTTTCATCATGAGATCTATGCACCTGCTGGATAGCCTGCAGGGGTTGTTTCTGGTTTATCTGGGGTTTGGCTTTCCGTTTTCGGTGTTTATTCTCACAGGTTTTTTCCGGTCGCTGCCTGCAAGCTTGCATGAATCAGCATTGCTGGATGGAGCGACGGAGCTGCAGGCGTTTTTCAAGATCATGTTGCCGTTATCGCGGCCTGGCTTGATCACCGTCGCAATCTTTCTATTTCTGGGGAACTGGAATGAATTTTATGTGGCGTTTATGACGCTCAGTGGCAAGGGGTCAGAGCATATCCGCACGCTGCCCCTGGGACTGGCGAATATCACAATTGTTGCAAATTACCGCAGCGACTGGGGGATGGCATTTGCAGGACTGGTGCTGATGATGCTGCCGACGCTGATTGGGTATGTTTTCTTGCAAAAGCATTTGACTAAAGGGATTACAGCCGGAGCGGTCAAAGGATAATGCCAACGAGAATTCGAAGATCGCCAAAGCGGGCAGCAAGTCCGCGAAGAAGACCTGAATTCATCTCTTTTCGCGCTATTATTTCGCGCTTTGGCGATCTTCGCGTTCTCTTCCAATTCGCTTCATGTCAACTTGACATTCCCCGGCGTAAGTCAATAATACTCGGCTCTAATTTTCGGAGAATTTATGTACGCGATCATCGAAAGCGGCGGCAAGCAATACAAAGTCAGCAGCGGCGACATTCTGAATGTCGAGCTGATCGATCACGACGACAAGAGCGTGAAATTCGATCGTGTGCTTATGGTGGGTGGCGAAGGTTCGCCGAAATTTGGCGCGCCGCTCGTTTCGGGCGCGAGCGTAGCTGCGGATGTGATCGGGCAGGTCAAAGGGGACAAGATCGACATCCAGAAATACAAACGCCGCAAGGGTTATCACAAGAAGCAGGGTCATCGCCAGAAATTTGTTCAGGTGAAGATTACCGGCATCAATGTCTGATCCGTTTCGGGCGGATAGCGCTTCTTTTCATTTTTATATTCCTGTTTTTTACCGCAGGTTGTTCGCAGCAGCATTTGTCTGTTCGCGCGCTGCAATGCGAACATCGAACCAAACCGATTAATATTGATTCGGTTCATCCCCGGCTGAGTTGGGAATTAGCTTCTGATTATCGCGGTGAGGGGCAAAGTGCATATCAAATTCTCGTTGCTTCCTCTCAAGACAAACTAAATAAAAATAACGGCGATTGCTGGGACAGTGGGAAAGTCATTTCAGCTTCGCCGCTGGATCATGCGTATGGCGGGCGAGCGCTGCGAACGGATCAAACTTATTTTTATAAGGTGCGCGTGTGGGATGCAAAGGGGCATCGCTCCCGCTGGAGCGACCCGGAAGCCTGGCAGATGTCACTGCTGTCGCCCGGCGATTGGAAAGCGAAATGGATTGGATCGCCAACCACATCACAGACGCTACCGATTTTTAGGAAACGATTTGTCATTACCAAACCGGTACGCGCTGAGCGTTTGCATATTTGCGGGCTGGGGCAATACGAAGCTCGGCTCGATGGCATGGAGCTGGGAAAAGAGGTCCTACAGCCAGGGTGGACCCTGTATTCAAAAACCTGTCTATATGTCACTTATAATTTCACTGCGCCGCTGAGAATCGGCGAGCATGCGCTAGCCGTGAATCTGGGCAATGGGATGTATAACTTGCCCGAGACGCCGGGGCGATACGTGAAATTTCATGGGTCGTTTGGAGAGCCGAAATTAATCGCGCAGCTGGATATTGAATACGAAGATGGATCGCGCGATTGCGTGGTGAGTGATGAAACTTGGAAGGTTTCGAACGGGCCGATCACTTTTTCCAGCGTTTATGGGGGAGAAGATTTTGACGCGCGAATAGTGCAGCGAGGATGGGATCGAGCGGCATTTGATGATCAATCATGGAGTCACGCAAAAGTAGTGCGCGGACCTGGCGGTGAGCTGGCGGCTGCGAGCCGCAGTGCGCTGCCGATTGATGTGATGCGGACATTTTCCCCGGTCGCAGTGACGCATCCGAAAGCCGGAGTGGATGTTTATGATATGGGGCAGAATTGCGCGATGGTGCCAGTGATTGTCGTGCGAGGGCAAACTGGATCGATCGTGCTGATTCGGCCCGGAGAATTACTGGATGCAAATGGCTTAGTTACGCAGCGCTCGACGGGCGGCCCAACGTATTTCAGCTATACGCTGCGCGGGGACAAGGAGGAGAGATGGAAGCCGCAATTCACATACATGGGGTCGCGATATTTTCAGGTGGAGAAGATCGCAGCGAAGAATGGAGGGATGCCACAAGTATTGGCGGTGCGCGGAGAATTTATCAGCAGCAGCTCGCCTGAGGTCGGAGAATTCAGTTGCTCGAATGAATTGTTCAATCGCACGGACCAGCTCATTCGCTGGGCAATGCGCAGCAACATGATGAGCATTCTCACCGATTGCCCGCACCGGGAGCGGCTGGGGTGGTTGGAGCAGGATTATCTGAATGGGCCGGGGTTGATGGACAATTTTTCGCTGCCGACTTTATTTGAGAAGATCGCGGGGGACATGCGCGATTCGCAGTTGGCAGATGGATTAGTGCCGGATATTGCGCCGGAATATACGGTGTTTTCGGACGGGTTTCGGGATTCGCCGGAATGGGGAAGCGCGAGCATCCAGGTGCCGTGGCAGGCGTATGAGTCGTATGGGGATGAAAAGATTCTGCGCGATTCGTATGCGATGATGCGGAGATATGTGGCGTATCTGGGAACGCAGGCGAAGGATCATATTCTCTCCTACGGGTTGGGGGATTGGTTTGATCTGGGGCCGAGAGAATTGGGGGAATCGCAGCTAACGCCGAAGGGGCTGACGGCGACGGCGATTTATTATCATGATGTGCAGACATTGGCGCACATCGCGAAGATTCTGGGAGATTCCGCGGAAGCGAAGAAGATGGATGGGCTGGTGAGGGAAATCCGGGCGGCGTTCAATCATCAGTTTTATCACGCGAATACGCACGAGTACGCGACAGGCAGCCAGACCGCCAATGCGATGCCTTATGTTTTTCGCATGGAGCCCCCTGCTGACGCGAGTGCGTTGCTGAATAATATTGTTGCAGACGTGCGGCAGCGCGGAAATGCCCTGACTGCCGGTGATGTGGGTTATCGCTATGTACTGGAAGCGCTAGCGACTGGCGATCGTTCCGATGTGATTTTCGACATGAACAATCAAACCACTCGCCCCGGTTACGGCTATCAATTGGCTCACGGCGCAACTAGCCTGACCGAAGCGTGGGATGCACACGCGTTTTCGCAGGACCATTTCATGCTGGGGCATATCATGCAATGGTTTTATGGCGAGCTGGCGGGGATTCGGCAGATGCCGGGATCGGTGGGGTTTGAACATATTCAGATCAGGCCGAATCCTGTCGGCAATGTCACGTGGGCCCGGGCAACTTATCATTCGGTGCGCGGGATGATTTCATCGAGCTGGCGGAAGTCATCGGGAAAATTTTCGCTGGAGATTCAGATCCCGCCGGGAGCGGATGCGACGGTTTATATACCGGCCGCTTCGGAAAACTCGGTTGAGGAGAATGGTATTCATGTGAGAAGATCAGCCGGCGTTCATTGGCTACGTAGCAAGCGGGGTGTGCAGGTCTTTTCGGTCGATTCCGGACATTATCAGTTTACGTCAGTCTTGCCGCCGGAATTATGGCGGGAATGAAGAGAACGCGAAATCGCGATGGCGCGAAAAAAGACGCGACGAGAAAATAGTCCGTTGTATGGGCGTATCGAATGCTGACTCCAACTACGGACCACTGACGACGGACAAAGGACCTCCGCAATGATGGTTGCTTTGCATGGCAATATGAGCCTATGATTTTGGTGTTCGGAAAGATTCTTTGACAATTTGAGCCGTCTTCATTCGGGGGCGAAAAGGTTTCGACCGGATGGCAGCGGTGTAGGTGGCATGTCCAGGATGCACAGTTGGCCTGGTAAAAAATCTGTGCAAAACATAACTGCTAATAACAGCGATGTTGCTGGCCGCGTCGGTTTCGGCGCTGCCTCGTTTGCAATGGCTGCCTAATTTAGGTGGTCTCGGCACAGCCCGAGTGTTCGCGGCGGGCTGGCTGTAAAAGCGGACTGGCCCGATAGCTTCGGCGTAGGCTATCGGGTGAGAAACATACGCCTGGTCCGTTTCGCAGAGTGGCGATGCCCGGCAAGGCGGACGAGATTAAAACATCGACTAAACATGTAGAGGCCTATATCGAAGTTATCTTGGGACGAGGGTTCAACTCCCTCCGCCTCCATTCGTACAGCAACGCCAGAACGCATTTTGGACAAAAACTCGGACAAATAATTGGACAAAAACTCGGACAAAAACAACAAAATAAAACGCTTTTTCGCTATTAAAAATGGCACTGCTCCTTTTTCAACTCCCTCCGCCTCCATTCGACTCACTGCGCTCGCTCATGGCAGGCCATTCGACTCGCCGGATACATATCTGGTTTTCAGCGAAGATAGTTTTGCATACACTAAGCTGCGAGTCGAATGCCCTGAGCGAACGTACTCGTGAGTCGAACGGGCTGCCTTCACATATCGAAGGGCCAACTCTATGCCGTCCTCTTCCTTTTTCGTCTATATTCTGCGTTGCTCCGACGGCTCCCTCTACGTCGGCCACACCACCGACGTCGAACAACGGCTCAAAACTCACAACGACGGCAAAGGCGCATCATGGACAGCCTCCCGCCGCCCCGTGACATTGCTTTACAGCGAACCCGCCGCGGATGAACCCTCCGCAATCCGCCGCGAATTGCAAATTAAGCGATGGACCACCGCCAAGAAACTCGCGCTGATTGCGGGCAATCACCAAGACTTGAAAGCCCTCGCCAGATGCCGTGCCCAACACGGTCTGCCGATGGCTGTAGCCAGCCAGTTGCTTAGGCTGGCTTTAGCCGCCCGCAGATGAACTGGCGGCTGAAGCCGCCTCTCCTCGGCTATCAGTAAAAAGGCCCATTGGATAAGATAGGCACATTAGCCATTTCCCAGGAACACAGATCTAAGCCAATCCAAATTACGAATAGCAACACGGTGAACCACAATATGCCTTCTAATACTGCCTCTTTCCTTCGTCCATTTCCAAGAATGCAATATCCGGCCCCAATTCCCACAATCCCCGCAAATACATAACCTAACCATGACCATTGAATCAAGAACACTAATCCATTCATATGTGGATTCATTTTATGTTCCCACTTAAATCGGATTCCCGCCGCCCAATTATAGAGCTGGACGAATGCAGAACTCGATAACGCTAGCAGGAAGACTCCGGCGGACTTAATTTTAATATGGGTGTCCATATGGTAATTACGACATTTTATGCATCGGTTGGACTGTCAAATTATGCATGATTTGTTGCGTGCTGGCCGCGAGGTCTACATGGCCCCATAATTCAAGCCGGCATGTCACGACTCCATTCAATATAGCAAAAGTGTCGAATCTGGGCACCTCGTTTGCGACAGTTTTACAATGTCTATAAACCTTTCGTCCATGGCGATCGAACGATTAATTCCTCTCCTGCTCGCCGTTGTCGTCGAAAATTCTTACGTTACTTCTCCGCCGCCTTCCGCGACGAGACCTATCTCGAATGGGAGCGAAATTACAAAGCGGAGGCCCATGAGGCATGGGAGCAAGCTCTGCATCAGTCAGAATTTCGGGCAATGTTACGTCGCGGCGAATTCATGGAGATCGCGGCGGCGGCGGTTCGCATCGAATCGCGGACTAATCTTTTGTTTTCGTTTGAGAAGATGGCACTCCGGGATGCGGTGCGGTCGGCCGGGGGAGCGAAGATTTTCGCTGAGGCGCTTTATGATTTTTTGTATGGGGCGGGAAATTTAGAGAAGCGGTTTGGGCGGTGGCGAGACGCGGTGGGAGAGTTGCCGCGTAGGCAGACGCGGGTTTTGACTTGGCCCGTCTTGACGGTGTTTCCGTTTATTGCTCTGCCGAAGGAGCATATTTTTTTGAAGCCGAATGTGACGCGCCGGGCGGCCGATGCGTACGGGTTTGAGTTTCTGTATCAGTCCAAGCCAGGATGGGAGACCTATGAAAGCTTGCTGGATTTTGCCGGAGTGGTGCGGAAGGACCTGCGCGATTTGAAGCCGCGCGATATGATTGATATTCAGTCGTTTAGCTGGGTGCAAGGGTCGGATGAGTATCCGGATTGAAAACCAGGGATGCCGGCAAAGGAATGCCGGAAGTGAGCTGATTTAGACGACATTAAATGGAATTTGCACCTCTGCCCATTTGCCAGCCGCAATCTGCGCAGCGGTAATTTTGACCAGTCTTGGCGCTCGTCCAATAGGCTCGGCCGCCGCACTTCGGACAGAGGGCTGGGAATTTATGCCCTAACAGATAGTGAGCGACCGCCAATCCAGGCCAGGGGGTCAGGAACCATAAAATTACTGAGAAGCATCCGAATTTGAAATGAGTCACGATTATAAAAGTTATAAAAATGATCGGGCCGGCGAAAAATCCCAGCATTTGCAGAATCATCGCGAAAACCTGATGTCTCCGCAGCGACGTGCGCGCTTGCCTATTTTCCGGAGGCGGGACTAAGCCTTCGTCGGAGGTATTCCGGTATGCGATGCCCGAAGCCAGCGCGGTCATCGCTGCTGCGTAGAAAAACATCCAATGGCCGCTGAACCCCCGCGCTTCATAATTCTGGTATCGATGATATTCCTGCTCGGAAATTTGCCGAACGAATTTCCCATGGTCTTCGATGATATAGCGGCCCTTCTCTATGGTCGGAGAACCCGCACGAACGAGAAAGATAAAAACGGCGAAGTTAATAATCGCATAGACGAACGCCGCTCCGGTGAGAAATTGCATCCATTTCGGGGCAAATCCAAAAGGCTGGAATTTTCCATCTGCGCTTCGCGGTAGCGTACTTTGAATTGCTATAGCCGAGAGCCAGACGACAAAAAGGCCGATATGTAAAAGCCAGACGTGTGGGAAGGATGCTTGCGGATCGATTCCAAGAAAAGTGGAAACGTGAACGGCCGCGCTAAGGACTAATCCGATTATGGATAAAAGGAAAAATATTCTCATCGGCTGTTGGTCAATCGATCCGCTTTAATAGCGATACAACTTAACACGCTGCATGCTCCAATTTCCATCATAAAACCGCACATGCCTGCCTTGATGCGTTTCATCACCATTTAGCCAGCGGCCACCGATTCATTTGTCGTCGTCGGTGAAATGCCCTTCCTGAACGGAGTCGATGCCGATTTTGTTGTTCGGGGCGGAGAAGGTGATGGTGGCGCCCATGCCCAGGATGAGGAATTCGTCGTGGGCGAGTTGGAGAATGAGCGCCGAGCCGCGGGGAGTGTTCGGGGGAGCGTCCCAGTGGCCGGAGCCCAGGGTGGGGAGCGTGGTGGGTCGAGCGGAATCATTGGGATTTCCCGGGCGATCAAAAGTGGCCTGGAAAGTGATGCCGCCAAGATCGGCGCGTTGGGGCTCGTTAGAGGTGGACCAATCGAAAGCGATTGGCGGAGAAAGGCCGATGATTTTATTGGTTTGCTGGGCTTTGAGAATTGAATCGGACATGCCGGCTAGGAGTCCGTAGCATTGCGTGATGCGTTGGGCTTTTTCGCCGTCGAGATTTTCGATGGAGAATGGGCCGGTGCCGATCGCGTGGAGCTGGGAGATGGCATAGAGGATGTTGGCGGGGGCGCGATCGGAGGCGGCCATTTCGGGGATGAAAAGTGGATTGCCGTTTCGCTTATAGCGGGTCGCCCATTCGATGAAATTGGGGAAATAAATATCGGGGCAGATCATGTCGAGCGACGGGGCGGCGGCTCTCCAGATTTCCAGGAGATGCGGCAATGGGCCGCCGCTGGGATATTGGCCGGGGAAATAGCCAGGGCGAATGAGCGCGGCGTTGGCGAACATGGGGAGTGGATATTCGCGTTTGCCAGCAGCGGCGATATGTTCAACGTAACTCGCGAGTTGCCAGGCGGTGAAGATTTCTTCGCCTTGAGCAGTGTCGCCGAAAACTTCAGGCCAGGTGCCGGCGGTTTTGTGGCCGGCGTTTTGCCAAAGCATGTTGATTTCAGGCCCGAGCTGTTTTTGCGCCGCGAGGGCTAAAAGCTTTTCCGGGACCGGGCTGTGATAAGCCGAATTCGACAGCTCAGAATGATCGCGCGGCTCGGGGATCATGCCAACTTCATTCTCAACCTGAACCATGATCACGGTGTGATGGCCAGAATCGTATTGGCGAGTCCAACGCATCAGCGATGCGAAAGCATTGGCATCAGCATCTCGGGAGGCTGTGCATTCTGGAGTAACGATTTCCTCTAATTCGCCATTGCTCAGACGCACGCGCGGAAAGCGAGCGACATCGCGCTTGATCCAGCTCGGGGCGTAGCAAGACATGCTGTTTTTCCACGTGCCGAACCAGAGATAGACCAGATGCAGATGATGGGCGCGGGCACGATCGATCGCACCTTGCACCAGCGAGAAATCGAAATGGTTTTCTGATGGCTCAATCAGATCCCAATACACCGGCAGCATCACCGTATTGAGATTCATATGCTCGCATTTAGCGAAGGCCTGCTCCAGCACTTCCAGATTAGATGCCGTGGAATTTCCCAGCTCGCCGCCTAAGGCAAGGAAGGGTTTGTCATCGACGAACAATTGCGTGGTTTGACCGACGCGGCGGAGCTGCGGGATGGACGTTGGATGATGCTGGGAATTCACGATGCAGCCTGCCAGATTCATCATGATGAGAAGCGAAAGCGCGCCATGAATATAACCGCTTCCGACTTGCAGATAGTGTCGAACCCGCATTTTGTATATTGTGAGTGGAGGCGTTGCTGTTGCAAGCTATAGGAGGTGTAAGATCGAGCTCCCCGCCAGCGTGATCATCGTTTGTTTCTGTCGCTTGACACCCCTGCCGATGACCCTTAGAGTCCGAAGGAATTAAGTGCACGCGGGGCTGTAGTGAAATGGGATCACACCACCATGGCATGGTGGGATTCCGGGTTCAAATCCCGGCAGCTCCAATCGACTCGCTTTGCTCACTCATGGCTGGCCATTCTGCCGGGCCGAGTACGGCCTCGGTCATTGCGGGGCATTCTCCGGCCGAGTCGAATGCCTGAGCAAACCTACTCGTGAGTCGAAGGGCTTTTGATTTTTTGGTAATTGCTGCAATCATTTTTTTCACATGGGGCGACGAAGTCTGAATAAAACGCTGTATAGTAGTGCACGCGGTTTTAATTAGCCTGAAGACCTTCGCAGGATGCGCCAAATGGAATTGGTGAATACGCTGAAAAGCTTTGTAAATCCGCCACGACAAAAGCCGAATCGCTCGTTTGAATTTCAGGAAATCATCTGGAAATGGCCAAAGCTCTCGGCCAAGGCCACGTATGAAGGGGGTGCGCTGGCGATCATCCTCGACATGGGCCGCGGAGGTGTTGCACCAACGTGCTCTTTGTGCGGCAAAGGACAATATTGTCCCCATGTCGGCGCGCTGATGGGTTTTCTTGATGAAACAGGCATCGCCACGGAGATTCAACAAAACGATTTTGCTTCTTGCACCTACACGCTTAGGGGCAAACGGACCAACAAGCCGCAGAATCCATGGAAATCGCAGCTGAATAAGCTCGCGGAGCAATGCAAATGGCTCTCGACAGACGAGCCAGCGCCGATAATGTTTCCATCCGCGCGGGAAGTCATTTACGTGCTGCAAGAACATCGCTATCGCCAGCAGCGGGATTTGCTGGAGATCCATGTCGTCACGCGCCCGCTGGACCCCGCCAAGCGGGTAGTCAATCCAAAAGCGGTACAATCGCATTCCTCCCGTCTTTATCGGAATTTTAGCGCTGGGGTTCGGGGCCTGGCGGCGTCGGATGATCCGCTCGACCGCGAAATCGCCGAGAGGCTTTTGCTGACGCAGTCGGAATATGAGTTCGAGAGCGCGCACGTCCCGATGCGATTATTTCTCTCGCCGCAAAATCCTGGCGACCTGATTGCCAAGCTGGCGCGGTCGGGGCGGCTGTTTTTGAATAGGGAGCATTTCCTAAATGATAAAATTTTCCCCCTGGACTGGCTTGGCGATGAGCAATTTGATCTGAAATTCGAATTGGCGGACGGTGATTCGGGGGAACTGATGCTGGGCCTGTGCGCCGTGAGCAACTCGATCAAACTGGCGCCGAAAGAATTGGTTCACGTCTGGCCCTGGGGGCTTATTGATGCGCAAAACCGCTTAGGCCTGTTTCGATGCCGCGCGAGTGAGCAATTGATCGCGTATTTTAAGAATGCGGACACGATCCGGGTTCCGCGCGGTCAGGCGCCGGAATTGATCGAACGCCTGATGAGCTTACCGGTTGGAATAGGCATCGAATTTTCGGGTTGCCAGGACATTCGCCCGTCACGTCTGGTGATCGTGCCTAAGCCCATGATCCATATTAAAGCAATGGATTCGTCTTTTTCGGAAGCGCTGCAAGCGGAGGTGTTTTTTGATTATGAGGGACTAAAAGTTTCGCCGCATCGTCGCATTACCGAGCTTTACGACAAACAGCGCTCGGCCCTTATTGAAATCAATGCTGATTTTCACAAGCAAAGCCTGGCCCTGCTTGACTCAATCGGGGTGAAGCTGCGGCGCGAATATGATGGACTGCGCTGGAAAATAAACAAAAAGAAGCTGCCGGCAGTCGTCGGGCAACTAATCTACCATGGCTGGCATGTGGAAGCCGACGGAAAGCTTTATCGCACGGCGCGCAATTTCGAAATGAGCATCGTCAGCGGCATCGACTGGTTTGAATTGCAGGGCAAAGCGCATTTCGAACAGACCAGCATCGACCTGCCCAAATTATTGTCGGCGCTGCGCAGCGGCGAAAAGACGGTGATTCTTGACGACGGCTCGATTGGCATGATCCCCGAGGAATGGATCAAGCGCTTTGGCACTGTTGCCGATCTCGCCAGGACCGAGGAAGGGACGGTGCGATTCGGGTTTTCGCAGGTGGGGTTGCTCGATGCGCTGCTTGCCGAGCGCGGCGAGGTGGATGTCGATGAAAAATTTATCGCTGCCCGGCAATCCCTTCGAGCATTTGATCGAATCTCACCAGTGGAGGCTCCCCAGGGATTCAATGGCACGCTGAGGCCTTACCAGAAAATAGCGCAGGGATGGTTTGAATTCCTGCGTCAACTCGGTTTCGGCGGCTGCCTGGCGGACGACATGGGACTTGGAAAGACCGTGCAGGTGCTGGCAATGCTGGAAGGCCGACGGCAGCAAACCGCCGGCCCTTCGCTGATCGTGGTCCCGCGCTCGCTGATCTTTAACTGGATCGCCGAGGCAAAAAAATTCGCTCCCGGCTTGCGCGTATTGGATCAGAGCCACGCGCAGCGCACGCGCGGCACGGAACACCTGGCGAATTTTGACCTGGTATTGACCACCTATGGCACGTTGCGCCGCGATGCCGCATTTTTGAAGGACTTCGAATTCGATTACGTTGTGCTTGATGAAGCACAGGCCATCAAGAACGCGAGCACCGAAGCCGCCAAGGCGGCGCGCCTGCTGCAAGGCCGCCATAAATTGACGCTCACCGGCACGCCCATCGAAAATCATCTCGGCGAGCTTTGGAGCATGTTTGATTTTCTCAACCCCGGTATGTTGGGACGCCTGGGGCGGTTCACAAGCATTGCCGACGATGCCGATCCCGACCAGCGTAAGTTCCTCGCCTCGGCGGTTCGGCCTTTTATTCTGCGCCGAACCAAAAAGCAGGTCGCCCCCGAATTGCCAGAGCGCGTGGAACAGACCGTCATCGTCGAGCTCGATCCGGAGCAGCGAAAAAGCTACGATGAATTGCGCGATTTCTACCGGCAGTCGTTGCTTAAGAAAATTGACACCGACGGCATGGGAAAAAGCCAGATCGTCATTCTCGAAGCGCTGCTTCGCCTGCGCCAGGCCGCCTGCCATCCCGGACTGCTCGATAAATCCGCCATCGGCAAATCCTCCGCCAAGCTCAATGAACTGTTGCAGCGTCTAAGCAGCGCTATCGAATCCGATGAACGCGTGCTGGTCTTCTCTCAATTCACCTCGTTCCTTGCCATCGTCAAGCAGCGGTTAAAAGAGGCGAAGATTGACTTCCTTTACCTCGATGGAAAAACCCGCAATCGCCAGGCGTTAGTGGATCAATTCCAGTCCGGCAGCGGTCCATCGGTGTTTCTCATAAGCCTCAAAGCCGGCGGGGTTGGCTTAAACCTCACGGCGGCGCGAACGGTCATTCTCCTGGATCCCTGGTGGAATCCCGCTGTCGAAGCCCAGGCCATCGACCGCTCACACCGGATCGGCCAGCAAATGACTGTTTTTGCATCACGCCTGATCGCCGCCAACACGGTCGAGCAGAAAGTTCTCGAGCTCCAGGCCAGGAAGAAGGGCTTGGCTGATGCCATCGTAAACGTCGACAACGGCGGCATCTCCTCGCTGACCCGCCAGGATCTGGAAGTACTCCTGGCGTGAGGACAAATTCCCCTTCTCTACCGGCGGTCATGCACTAAAATGCCGCGACGGGATCAGGCTATATCCTGACATTTCGGGAAGAAAAGCTTGTGCAACTCAAATTTGCATCGTGCCCTCCTTTTCAATGCGTGTTAATGAACAGCGACAGTTTAGCAAACAAGCTCCGAAATTCGCGCAAAAATGAAGCCGCGAGTTCTACTGGTGTCCCGCTGGCTCCATAAAGAGGCGTACTGCACCCCAATACTTATTGCGTGTTCGCGAAGAAGTCTTTCACAAAGGAATTTCGACGAGTCCATTCGAGGTGACAGTACCGGAACTAGAACTGTTTATTATTAGGCTGGATTGGGGTTGCTCCTTTTTTGTGAACAGAAGTAAGCTGCAGCAGCTAGAATTGACCAGCTGTCGGCTATTTCATCCGACACGCAAAACATCCGACGCGCCCACGAGCACAATTTCCGTGCAGCCGAATTCATTCTCGGAGCACCCACCAAATCCGTGGGACTCCAAAAAATATGTCTCCATACCCTCGCCCCCCCTTCCGTCACATTTCGTGAAGGAGGTTTCGTGACGCCCAGTGAACCTCCTCACCATGGACACACTTTCACCACTCATCACGAACCTTGGCGGCATGCGAATCGTTCGTTGATTGTGATTATGAACCGCCAACAATAATTCCTCGGTGCCATTACAGGTGGGCCCGACGTTCGTCGGGATCTTTACCATTTATATTTGCAGTCAGAAGAATGGTGGCGGAAAAGAACTTTGGTTATGGAATTGTGCAGTGGCCTGTGTTCGTGTGGTCGGCCAGCAGTCGATGTTCATCATGGGACTTACGAAAATGTGTTCAATGAGCCATTGAATGATTTGGTGGCCCTGTGTCGTGAGTGCTATCGAAGGGAAGGACTCGAACCTGTGACCCGGAGCTTGTGAAGCAGCCGGAAGTTGCACAAAAGATATTTGAACTACCACATTCAGATTCCACTTTTCTGAGGGTTGGGACGAGTTCAAACGATGAGGCGTCCAATTGACGGATAGCAAACATTGAGAGATAGCCAACTCTATTTTTTTACTAATTTCAGAATTTTTACACACGCTGCGGAGAGGCTGTTAACGTCAAGTTTTCGAAAGATATGTTGTAAGTGTTTTTGCACGGTTCGAGGACTGATCGAAAATTTCTCGGCGGCCTGCGCGATAGTGTAGCCCTGCAGGATGAATTGCATTATTTGCGTTTCGCGATGAGTGAATGCGTATTGCCGCAAAAATAGAGGAGTATCCGCCAAGGAATTTTCTTGCAGTAACAGTACGGCGATGCCGTCCTTAAGGGGGCAATAGCGAATGCGCATTTCGAAATTGGGCCGGCGCGCGATGAGATAACCAGAATTATTGTTCGGTGCAGCGGCGGTCTTGAGCCAGATACGCACGGCATTGGGGAGACCATGAATGGAATCGGCAGTATCGGGATAATGCGCGACGAGCATTTGCTGGGCAGTGTTGGTGGACCAGACGATTTTTCCTCGAGTATCCACACCAAGAAGACCCAGCGGCAATTGGTCGACGAGTGAACCGCGCTGCTTGCCATCGCGATTACGCAATTGCTGAAGTTCGCGGCAGTTCAGATAGGCGCGCAGGACATGAGGGCGAAGTAGATTAAGGATCTGTCGATCCCGTTCGGAAAAACCGCGCCGGGCACGGTTGAAGGAGAGGCCAACCATAAGTCCGGCGCTCCCTACTATGCCGATGGAGAGCTGATCTTCGATCCCCATGGGGCCGAAGAGTTCACGGTAGAGGCCAGTTTTGTGGAACTGTTTGGCGGTTAGATAATCGGAAATTGCTTGCGGCCGGCCGTCGCGTGTTCGCTCTATATTCTGCACAACGGGATGGTCTTTGATATTGGCTTGGAAGCGCTCGAGGATATCGGAGGGCTTTGGCGCATCGGGCGGAAAAAAACTGGCGGAAGATTGACCAAAGACCGGATCCACTTCTGTCAGCGCAGCGAGCTTTGACGGTAGGATTCGGGAGACTGTCTGCAGCATGTGCATGGGGAGCTTGGCAGCATCCGTTTGTGCATAGAGGTGCTCCACGCAATGCATAACAGCCAGAAGATCGCGCGCTGATAATTTCATCGCCTCCAACAGGGATGTACGCCAAAATGCGTATATCCAATTCTTGCATAGCGGCGTACTCTTGTCGAGCCTTGCTACACGTTAGCTAATTTCTATTTGCATGTTGGAGCACCATTTTTGTCATTGAGGATCAGGAGAACTGGTATGAATCAGAAGCCTTATCGACCGCTTGAATTGTCTAAAAAGTCGGCCCGTAGAAACGATTCGAGAGGGCGCCAGCGGAAGCTTGCCATGGCATTTGCCGTGGAGCGATTGGAGACACGGCAGCTCTTGACCACCACGATTGTGTCGAATGCGGTCGCGGGGAATTGGAATGTCGGCTCCACGTGGGTAGGCAATGTAGTGCCGAATTACACTGATGATGTGATGATCGTTGCCGGCGCGAATATCAGTGTGACTGATGGTGAAGCGGCCAAAACGCTGAACACAGCTACGGGAAGCGACTTGGCGCTTTCCGGATCGGCTACCCTGGGGATTCTTGACTCGAACAGTGGTGACACTTCGACGATTGCCGGCTCGATAGAAGTCGGCCTGGGCACCGTTCTGAATAATGAAGGAACTCCGCCAGTTGTCCTGAGCGGGAGCAGCACGCTCACTGGCACGATTCAAGGGGACACCGTTGACAACACCGGCACGATGGCGATCCCGGGCGGAGGACTGTACGGCGGTCAATTGGTCAATGATGGAACGATCAACATCACCACAGGCGGCATGCTGCTGAGCAACGGGGGAACTTTCACCAATGATTCTGGCGGAACAATCAATCAGACCACCGACGCAGGGTATGCCCCCTCCACATACAACGTTGTCTCGGGCGGAACATTTATTAACAAAGGAACCTTCAATATAACCGGCGGCACGGGCACGAGCAATTTTCCGGACTATACGGCGGATGAAACTTTCAACGGCTCCACATTCGAAAACATTGGCGGGACGATCAATATTCAATCGGGGACGTTTGATGTGAAAGGAACAGCGTATATCGAAGGTGGATCGATCAATGTTGCTGCCAATTCCACGTTTGAATTCGCCAGTCCGAACGCAGATCCTTACGGCGTTGAGATTGGGCTCACGGGGACCATTACGGGAAGCGGCGCGGGGACCATCGCTTTTGTCGCGGGGAATTATACCTTGGCGTTGCCCGGTAGCGATGGAGCCGCCGGCACGCTGAATTTTCCTGCAGGCTTAGCCCAACTTGGCAATGTGGAGATCGAGGAATACAACGGATTCACGCTGTCCAATACGGGTTTTTTGAATTTCAATTCCGCCGCCGGCACGGGCCCTATCTGGCTCAATAATTCCGGGACCATTCAAAATAGCGGCACGGGCGATATTCAGATTGTCGCGCTTACGAATACGTCGGCGGGTCTGATTGACTTGCAAACCAACGGTGGCCTGCTCAGCGGAACGATCAATATCGCACAAAATCTGCTGAATATGGGCACCCTCCGCAAATCAGGCGGCAGCGGCACGAGCAATGTTTCGGCAACAATTTCGAATCAGGGAGGAACAATTGACGTGGAATCAGGAACTTTGAACCTGAATTCCGCGAGTAGTTCTTATTATGAAGGAGGGCCGGTTCACGTTGCCAGTGGCGCGACGATCGATATCGATCCGGCCACGGCGCTCGTCGTCAGCGGAACGCTTGCCCCCACGGGAACAGGAATGGTTCAATTAACAGGCGGATATATCCGAGGTCGAAACAGCACAACCGGCAGCGAGGGGACTTTGCCCGGTGTGCTCGATTTCGCACCCAACACGTTCAAAATCATCGCCGGTTTTATTAACAATTCCAACGAAGGCATCACCAACAACGGCTCCATTGATTTTCCCAACGGCGCGACGGTTGGCTCATTCACGAATAATGGCACGGTCAGCATCGACGGCGGCCAGGTGCTCTTCAATGGCATTACTACCAATGACAGCACGGGCGTATTTGATTTCACCAACGATGCGACTGTCGCGGAGAATGCTGAATTCACCAACCTGGGGACCATCGAAAAGACCGGCGGCAGCGGCACATTCAGCCTCGGCTCGTTTGGCCAGGATGAGCTATATGACGGCACGGATCGCTTGAAAAATATGGGGTTGATTGAATCGACCTCGGGCGATCTGGAATTGCCGGCAGATATATTTACGGTGGGTGCCGAAGGCAAGCTGTACGTGCAGGCGGGAAATACAGTTGCCGCGACTGGTGGTGGAACCATCACGCTGGTCTCATCGTGGGATGTTTCTGCTTTGACGATCACCACGATCGATGGGAGCGTGACCGTCGGCGGGCCGGGGCTGTCCATTCCGGCGCTGGCGCCGCTGGCGACGGTCAATGGGACATTTGAGGTGTTGAGTGGAACGACATTCAGCACGGCTGGCTCGCTCGGCAGCACGGGAACGCTGGCTATTGGGGGCGATCTAACGGTAAATGGAACCCTTACCGAAACAGGATCGGCGGCGGATTTAAATTTTCTGGTGTCGGGCGCACCGGGTGGCAGCGGGGCACCATTGTTGACGGTGACGGGCAGCACCGCATTGTCCGGCAATCTTTCAGCGGCGCTGGCCAATGGTTTTGCCGCCACGGCCGATAGCGCATATGCAGTCACCACATTTGCGTCGCCATCGACTGGCAGCTTCGCCAGCACGAGCGGCGTGGGCCCGGCGTTTACCGCAACCGTTTCGCCCACTTCGATTATTCTCAATGGCACGGGGAATAACGGTGGGGGCGGGGGAACCACCGGCACCGCTGATCTGGCGGTGACTTCCGTCACCGGTCCCGACGGCGGCGCGCCGGGAACGAGTATCACGGTTGATTTCGTGGTCACGAATGAAGGAACCGCGACTGTAACCGGCCATTGGCTGGATTCTGTTTTCCTTACCACCAATGGAACTCTCGACAACAATTCGATCCTGATCGGTCGGTTTGATGACAGTCAGACACTTGCTCCTGGCGCTAGCTATAACGAATCAATTCCCACATTTCTGCCGTTGACCCCCGCTGGCACTTACACGGTTGTCGTAGAGACAGATTCCGGGCAAAAAATTCCCGACCCGAATCGTGCCAACAACATCGGAGTTTCGTCAGCGTTTACTACCAGCTTTCCGACGTTGACGTTGGGACAAAGCACCACTGATACGATCAACACCGAGCAGGATAAAGTTTATTTACTGACGCTGCCCGCCGGCGCGGATGTCTCCAGCGCTGCCACGTTTACGAAGGCGACGCAAGCCGATCTGTATGTCAGCTACCACGCAATCCCCTCGACAAGCCAATATCAGGAATCATTGCTCACTTCGACACTGACGCCGCAGCAACTGCTATCGTCCAGCGGCGCGCCGAGGACGCTCGTGATCCCGGTGCATCAGGCGGGGAATTACTATGTGCTGGTGCATGGGCGCGAAGGGGCGGATGGAAATTCCACTTTTACGTTGACGCCGACACAGATACCCTTCGGCGCGGTCTCGATCACGCCTTCAGGCATCGTGCAGCCGCAGGGAAATTTTACGACCGTGATCAAAGGGGCAGGTTTCACGCCCGCGACCACGGTGGCGCTGGTCTCGGGATCAACAACAGTTACCCCCGCGAGTTTGTTGATGCTTGATAGCAATACGCTGTCTGCTTCATTTTACTTCGATTTTCCACCGCCTGGCGCTTACGACCTGCAAGTAACCAATGGATCATCCACCGCCACGCTTCCCCAAGCCTTCAAAATCGGCAATGGTTCTGGCAATGGGAGCAATCTCACCTTTGACCTGGTCTTCCCCTCCACGAGCCGCGGCGATCTGACCAATACGGCATACCTGGAATATTCCAACACCGGATACCTCGATGTGCCCGCGCCGTACTTTTATATCTCCGGCGACAACACCTCATTCAAACTCGCCGGCGACCCTGCCTTCAGCGATGGATCGATCGAGGTCCTGGGAATTTCGCAGACGGGGAATCCTGCGATCCTCGCCCCCGGCCAAGGCGGAATGATTCCCGTTCAGTACACGCAGACGGGAATCGTCAGCCATCAGAATTCCGATATTTCCGTATCGGAAATCGATCCCGCGGCAACCATCGATCTCTCTGTTTTGAAAGCCGACCTGAAACCCGCCGGCGAACCGTCTGACGCCTGGGATGCCATTTTCGCCAATTTCATGTCGGAAGTGGGCACGACCGTGGGCGGCTTAACCACAGTTCTGGAAAATGCGGCGACCGCGCTGGCGCGCCAAGGAACGTATTCAGGCGATCCGAGCGTCTTGCTCAGCTATGCATTGCAAGAAGCCGGAGACTTCGGAGCAATCACCGAGCGCTATACGCTGGGGGCATTCGGACGCGGACAGCAAGACCCGTTCAATGAACCCATCGCCGCTGATGCCAGTGGCGATGTCACCATCACCACCGGCGGCCAGGAGCGTGTCTTCCTGATCCAAACTAACGGAACTTATCAAGGCGCCAACGGCGACCCCGCCACCCTCACCCACACCGGCGGCGTTTACACGCTGCGCGAAGCGACCGGCGAACTAACTGTTTTTAATACCGACGGCACTCTCAATTATTTCCAAGACACCAATGGAAACCGCCTGACAGCTAATTATGTCAATGAACAGCTTAGTACCCTCGTCGCTACTGACGGGGATACATACACATTCACGTACAACTCCTTTGGCCGAGTCGCGCAGGTCACGGATCCCGAAGGGCGAAACACCACCTTTACTTACGATTCCACTGGCCAATTGCTCGATTCCATCACCACGCCAACTGGCACGACCACCTTCACATACTACAGCGGCTCGGATGCCGCCGATCAGTACGCGATAACTTCCATCGCTTATCCCGACGGCACGCATCGTTTTTATACGTTCGATGGCAACGGTCGGTTGATTAACCAGACATCAAGCAATGGCGTCGATAACACGACCTTCACTTACGATGATTTCGGCGATGTCACGCAGACCGATCCGTTGGGCAACGTCACCACCGAAGCGCTCACCCCCAATGGTTTGATCGCATCCATTCAGGATGGCCTCGGCAATATCGCGCGGATCGCCTACGACCAGAACGGCAGACCCACCAGCAGCACATCCCCCGGCGGTTTTGCCACCTCGCTAACTTACGACAGCAACGGGAATCCCATCACATCCACTGATCCCAACGGAAATACCACGAATTTTTCTTACGACCCGACCCTCGATCGCCTGCTGTCACTCACGGATGCTAACGCGAACAAGACCAACTACACCTACGATGCCAATGGAAACGTCACCAGCATCACCGACGCCGGCGGCGAAGCGACCACGTATGCGTATGACTCGGCAGGAAATCTCACGCACATCGCCAATCCCAATTCCACGGGCCAAACTATCACCTATTATCCCGACAACTTAGTCGAGCAGCGCACGTACTCCGACGGCAGCACGGTTACTTACACATACGATGCTCATCGCAATCTGCTGACCGCTGTCGATTCCATCACGGGCACGGTGGCGTACACCTATGACTCAGCCGATCGGCTCACCAGCGTCACCTATCCCAGCGGACTTTCACTAACCTACACCTACAACGCATCGGGCCAACTCACTTCGCTGGTCGATCAGATCGGCTTCGCCACCAATTACGTCTACGATTCACTTGGCCGACTTTCACAAATCACCAATAGCGCCGGCACAGTCATGACGAGCTATACCTACGACGCTGCCAGCCATCTTTCCCGAACCGACAATGCCAACGGTTCTTTCACCACTTACACCTACAATGCCAACGGCAATGCCACCAGCGTGATAAACAACACGCCTGGTAGCGGCGTCGCTTCCAGCTTTACCTACACATTCAATGCTGACAACGAGCGCACTAGCATGGTCAGCCAGGTCGGGACGACAACCTATACCTACGACCCCGACGGCGAATTAACGCGCGTCGTGCTCCCCGGCGGCCGAACGATTACCTATGGTTACGACGCCGTCGGCAATCGTGTCGAGGTCTCCGATTCCGCCTCCTCCACGGTCACCTACACCACCAACGGCACCGACGAATACACCACCGTGGGCGGCACCACTTATACCTACGACAACGCTGGCAATTTAATCTCCTCGACCACTGCCGGTGTCACCACCAGCTACACATACAACGCGCGCGGCCAATTGGCCAGCATCACCACACCCAGCGACACCATCACCTATCAATACGATGGCGTGGGAGATCGCATTTCCTCCATGGACAACGGCGTACTCACGAATTATCTGATCAGCCCCAACGCAAATTCCAGTATTCTCGGCACATTCAATTCCAGCGGAAATGTACTGGATCATTACGTCTACGGACTAGGATTAAGCAGCTCCGTCGACAGCGCTGATGTATCCAGCTTTTATGGTTTCGACGGCACGGGCAACACCGCCGACATAACCGGCCCAGCCGGCAATGTGACCAATACCTACACGTATCTTCCCTTCGGCGCGCTGCTTTCCAGCACCGGTTCGGGAACAAACTCATTTACCTTTAACGGTGAATTCGGTGTGCAAAGCGCCGCCGCCGGCCTCTATCTCACCCCGGCCCGAGCGTATGATTCCACCACTGGCCGATTTATCCAGCGCGATCCCACCGGCCTCAGTGCCGGCGATGTGAATCTATACCGCTACGCCAACAACGACCCGGTCAATAACAACGACCCCACCGGCCTGCAGTTCGTCTTTACGCCAGAGATTCTGGGCTTGGATTATGTAGTGCCGACTCTCACCCAAGTTGCCAAGAACGTTCTTCCTGCCTTGGAAATTCCCACCGGGACGGCCACGGCGGAGGCGATTGTGACTCGGCAGGTCGTCCTCCGAGGCGGCACTCAAGCGGCAGCCTCTAATCCCGTGGGAGCGGTGGCGGTTGCCTCGCTCATAGCCGCCAACGAGTTTGGTAAGGATGCTAGCAAGGGACTTCAGGCACTCAACAATACCGTCTATAGTCGCTATGCCGATCAGCAAAACCTCGCCCTGCAAAAAGTATTGAGCCCCGAGGCATACCAGAAAGCTTTGCAAAATCCTCTCGCCCGGGAATTGCTCCAAAACCTCGCTGATCAGAATATCGTTCCCACCGAAGATTTTATCCAGAATGCTTTCAAGCTCGATGCCGATCTGGTGCGCGCCCGCAATACGCCCCCCTCAAATACCCAGACGCACGATGGCAATACGATGTACATCAACTCGCGCGATCCCAATGACATCATCGGGCCAGCCGGTTTTGGAAGCGCTGGCTATATATCCGGAAGCGGCGCGCTTCCGTACGAAATCACCTTTGAGAACGACCCCACAGCCAGCGCCCCCGCCAAGATCGTTACCATCACCGAGCAATTGGATGCCAATCTCGACTGGACCACATTCCAATTCGCCAGTCTCGGCTTCGGCTCGCATTTCGTCACCGTCCCCGCCGGCCTGACGTCGTATCAAACGTCCGTGATAATCAGCGACTCGCTGCGCGTCGACATCGTCGCCAATTTTAATGTACTGACCGGCGCACTTACGTGGACCTTCATCAGCATCGATCCTTCCACGGGCGATGTTCCATCCGATGCACTGGCTGGTTTCCTCCCCCCCGATGATGCCGCTGGCGATGGCGATGGATTCGTAAGCTATCTCGTCGCTCCTCAGACCGCTCTCGCCACCGGCACGCAAATTCATGCCCAGGGAACTATCGTCTTTGATGGCAATGCTCCGATCGGCACGCCCAACATTCTCAACACAATCGACGGCCTTGCCCCCACGAGCAGCATCACCACCTTGGCGGCCACTCAATCTTCGCCGTACTTCACGCTGAGCTGGTCCGGCTCCGACGATCCCAACGGCTCCGGCCTCGCCTATTACGATATCTATCTCTCCGAAGATGGTGGCGCTTTCACCCCCTTCCTCACACATACGACTGCCACTTCCATCCAATTCCTCGCTTCGCCCGGACACACTTACGCGTTTTACAGCCTCGCTACCGATAACGCGGGCAATCAACAAGCAGTTCCGGCGGCCGCGCAAGCCACGACCGCCGTTCCCGCCATCACCCGCACGATCAACTTCGGCGGCAAAACCAAGGCGAGTTACACTGACTCCTCAGGCAAAGTCGTCACCATCACAATCAGCGGGCCGGGCACGGGCATTTTGACCTTCCTCGCCAACGGAAATGCTGACCCCATCAGCATGGTCCTTTCTGACACGACTGCCAAATCCAAACTGAGCGTTAAAGTCGCCGGAGGCACCGCCTCGCTCGGCTCCGTCCAAATCAACGGCTCTCTCGCCTCCTTCACCGCCCCCGACGCCAGCTTCGCGGTCACTTTCACCGTCACCGGCACCCTCGGCTCACTGAGCCTCGGCGATGAAACACTCACCCAATCCACCATCGACATCCAAGGCAGCGACGTGCCCACCACGATCAAGGTCGGCACCGTTCACGACCTTACTCTCATCGATGCGGCGCCCATCAAATCCCTCTCCGCCAACAGTTGGACCGCCGGCTCGTTTTCCGCCGACGCCATTTCCGCGCCATCCATTGGCACACTTTCCATCAAAGGCAATTTCGACGCCGCCGTCACCCTCACCGCCGACGGCCTCGATCTCAAATCCGCCAAGATCACTGGCAATATCACCGGTGGCAGCCTTACCGCTGCTGGCACCATCGGCACCATCGCTGCCAATGCCGTCGCCGCTGCCTGGACCAGCACCATCGCCGGCGAGGTCACCACCCTGCAGACCAAGGGCGATTTCGACGGCTCCTTCAACGCTGTCTCTCTTGGCAGCGCCAAAATCGGCGGCAACCTCGCCGGTGCCACCCTGAATTTCACCGGCTCATCCAAAGGCTATGCCCTCAAATCCCTCACCGTCACCAAAGCTGCCACCAACGCCACCATCTCCTCCACTGACAGCATCAGTTCCATCACCGTGGGCGGCGCAAGCAATTCCAGAATTCTCATCGGCGTCTCCGCCGCCACCACCACCCTCCCCACCGACGCCTCTGCCTTCACCGCCAACTCTTCTCTCGCCATATTCACCTCAAAGGGTTCCTCAGTCTTCTCCAACACCATCATCGCCGCCGCCTCCATCGGCACCGCCAAAATCGCCAACATTACCACGAACAACAGCGGCGTCCCTTTCGGCCTATCCACCAAATCGCTCGCCTCCCTCACTGCCACACCCACCGGCGCCAAACCAATCATCTACACCAAAAAGCAATCCACCTCCATCCTCGCCAACCTCCCCGGCGACCTGCACGTGGAATTACTATGACCGGCTTAAGTTTGTCATGGTGCAACTCAGAAAGCTTCTGACCGGAGACAGCGATTTGTCTAGCAGGTAGTCTCTCTTCACGCTATTGAGAGATTGCGTGTCATTTTGTCAGACAATATGTGAATTTCGCGTACAAACGTATTTGCGAGTTCTACTGGTGTCCCGCTGGCTCCAGTTTTCCGCGAAGCAACAAAATAGAGCCGCGAAGCAGTCGATGGGAAATTCGAAAATCGGGACCGGTGCGCATCAGGCGGGTTACTATACTGCGGCCTACTGTTCTCTTGAATGCTATTGGGTTTATAAATGAGATCGAAAAGCGCCATGGATAATAGCACTGCGAATTTAAATAAGTAGCCAACGCGAAATTCAGAAATCCAATGCTATTTTAGCTGCTTCCGCTTTTGCGCGTGCGATGCTGCGATCGGCTTGCTCCTCGCCGCGCCAGCTTGTCGTCTCCACGATCAGAGTCCTGACCTCTTGGACTCCAATCAGGGTCAGCCAAAAATCGAGATAGTCTTTCTGATGGTCGAAGTGCGAAGCCGGCGACGGCGAATCCTCCGCGAAGGTGCCGCCGCGTGCATAGATTACCAGAGCCCTCGGCGTTTTGAGTAATGGGCCGTACCCGTTGCCGTCATTGGTAAAGAGCAGGTTGCGCTGCGACGCCAGGTCAATCAGCTGCTTAAGTTTATAGGGATGACCAAAATTCCACATCGGGACGCCCAACACAATGCGATCTGCCCGCTGAAAACGGCTCGCCAATTTTTGGATGCGGTCCCACACCGCTGCTTCGGTGCTATCCATTGGTTGCTTATTGATCGCTTTGTACTTAGCGCCGATTGCGTGGCTATCGAACTCCGGTAGCTTCTCATCCCACACGTTCAGCGTGTCGACCATGAGATCGGGACAGTTTTTCCCATAAGCTTCAAGGAAGGCATCCGCTACGGCGATGGATGCGGATCTTGGTCCGCGCGGCGAGGATTGAATATTGAGCAGACGCATCCCGCCGAGTCTATTGCTAAATAGGCGGTGTATCCATTGGGAGTTGAAGCACTTTCAGTTCCAACGACAAGGCTTGCAGCATTTCTGTCAGGTGCGAATGCCAAACTCGCGGGAAGTAAGTGCGGTGGAACTGGACCTCACCGACATGAATATGCCGCGCCAGATTGAAGGGCTCACCACCCACGCGATGCAGGTAGGATTTCTCCGCATAAGCGCCGCGGCCATTGAGGAGCATCCGGGTTTGCGCACGGAATCGGTACAGGACGGCCCGTTCGTCGCTGCCTTGCCCAAAGACCACCCTCTTTCGAAATCGCTTCCGGCATTGCTGCCACTTCATAAGTTGGCGGCCGAACCGTTCGTCATGTACAGCGATCGCACGTTCCTGGGAATGAATGAAATGCTGATTCAGTACTGCCTCACTGCGAGCTCTCCCTTCGCCGCTTTCGCATCGCATCGGCGAGTAATGTTCCGCAGGCGAAGGTAAGCAAAGCAGAAGGTTCGGGGAGCGTGGTTGATATATTGGCTCCGCCGCTTTCAGCGGCTCCCAGCATGAACAGCGAATAATCGTCGGCGTTCACCTTGCCGTCGTAATTGAAATCGCCGGTTTGCCAGGTGGTGCCGGTTGCTGATATCGCCGAGAAATCGGCGGTGTTCACTACGCCGTCGCAATTGGCGTCGCCGAGCCAGGTGTATTTGATGAGGATTTCGGTGGAGTCGGCAGAGATGCCATCCAGGGCGGATTGGGTGTTGATTCTGTTGTCATAGATTCCCAAGGACATTCCTGTACCAAGGGCGCTGGAGCGGATACCCGTGCCATCCCACTTGCCCAAATCATAGGCGGACTTGATGGAAGCGAGTGTCGCCGCATAGGGATTGGAGCTGTTGTAATTAATTACAAGATCGGTTTTGCCCAGGTCAGCGGTTCCACTACTTTGCACGGTAAACGAAGGAACCACCAGCGTGCCGTGAAAAGTATTGGCGAATTGCAACTTAGCGCCCGCATTCACCGTGACTGCTCCGCTGCCTATGGCGGAGATATTGCTGGCGATGAGCGTGCCGCCAGAAATCGTGGTTCCACCCGAGTAGGTATTGGGGCCTGCGAGTGTGAGCGTAGCATTGCCGGTTTTGGCTAGCGAGCCGGTCCCAGAAATAACGCCGGAAAATGTGGTGGGCGTATTGTTCGAGCCGACCGTTAAACTTCCCGATTCGAGCAATACATTTGAGCCCGCAACACCGGAGAGAGAGCCAATCTGTTGATTATTCCCGCTGAGGTCGAGCGTTGCACCGGAGCTGATCTGAACCGCCGTGCTGCTGGGAAGCGAGCCGTTAAGAACTGAGTCATATAGCTGCTGCACTTGCGCGGCAGTTAATGCCTGATTGTTATACACATACACATCGTCAATCTGCTGCGCGAAAGGCTGGCCGCCGCTGACGATGTTTCCAAAGGCGTTAAATGAGTTGTAGCTGAAGGAATTGGCAATTGTCGCAATGGGCTGTCCGTCGAGATAGAAGGTGGTATTGAATGCCACCTCATTCTGCACGACGGTGAGCTGATGCCAGCCAGTAGCGTACGCGGAGAGATTGATGCCGGTGGAATGCGCGCCGGTAGCCTGGTCTCCAAGCGTGTAACCGGAGCCGCTTGTTAGCAGCGCTTCACTGTCGCCACTGGCGCTGCCGAAAAGATAGCGGGTGAGGGCGGAAGCGTTAAGGTTGTCGAACCAGGCGGATTCGGTGGATAGATGCGCGCTACCGCCGACCAACACGGGAATGGCGGTATTGGGCGTGAGCACGGCGGTGGACGAGGGAAGAGAAAGCGCATTGCCGCCAATTCCCCCGGAGACAATCGCCGCGGTGCCGTTGAGGGTGGCATTATAGGTTGATCCGCCCGAACCGCCGTTGATG
>DASXDR010000008.1:0-31824 GCA_036490535.1 Tepidisphaeraceae bacterium
TGGGCATTCACGAATCCCAATCGCGCATGTGGGAAAACCTCGTGGGTCGCTCCCGATCATTCTGGAAATTCTTCTTCCCGAAAGCCAAGGCAGCGTTTGGCGATACCCTCAAAGAGATAGGCGAAGAGCAATGGTATTTCGCGATTAACGATGTGCGCCCCAGCCTGATCCGCACCGAATCCGATGAAACCACTTACAACCTGCACGTCCTGCTGCGCTTCGAATTGGAACAGGCGATGATCAATGGCGATCTGGCCATAAATGATATCCCGGCCGCCTGGAATGAGCGGATGAAGAAATATCTGGGGATCGTCCCACCCGATGACGCTCGCGGCTGCCTGCAGGATATCCACTGGTCCGGCGGAGCGCTTGGATATTTTCCAACCTATACGCTCGGAAATTTGTATGCAGCACAGTTTTTTGAGCAGGCACGCAAAGACGTCGGCGATCTGGATGCCCAATTCGCGCGCGGCGATTTTGCTCCCCTGCTGGAATGGTTGCGAAAAAACATCCACACCCAGGGCCAAAAATATTCTGCCGCTGAACTGGTGAAAAATATTACCGGGAAAGAATTGTCAGCTGAACCCTTGCTGCGGCATTTGCGAGGAAAAGCCAAGGAATTGTATGGAGTCTAGAAAAAGGCAGATGGCATGTTGGATGATTTACCAACGGGAAAATATGCGGTCGCCTGCTCAGGTGGGGCGGATTCGACAGCGCTGGTATTCCTGCTGCGCGAGCGTCGCCCGGAACTGGAATTGCGTCTTGTGCATTTGAACCACCAGCTGCGCGGCGAAGAGTCCGATGTCGATGAAGAATTTGTAAGAGGATTAGCCAAGCGTTTTGACTTGCCAGCGACGATTGCCCGGCGAGAGCAATTGGAAAAACGAATCGACAATCGGCTGCGAAATAAATCCGCCCGATTTCGCGCCATGCGGCGAGAATTGTTTGCCGAGACAGTCGAGAAACACGGATTAGACGGCGTGATACTCGCACACCACGCCGACGATCAGGCGGAAACTATTTTACAGCGATTATTGCGAGGCGCCGGCGTTCGTAGTTTGCGTGGCATGAGCGTGCGTTCCGTGCAACAAGTAGCAGGCCAGCGACTGGCGATCTTTCGCCCGGCTCTGGATATGCCGTGCGCGGAGTTAAGAAATTTTCTCATCGCGCGCAGCGAAACATGGCGAGAAGATTCTTCGAATCAATCCAACATCTACCTGCGCAATCGCTTGCGGAAGATTTTGGCAAATAATGTTGAGCTGAAAGAGGCCATGCTGGAACTGGGAGCGGGAAGCCAGCAATTAAGCAAATGGATTTCAGCCAATTCGTCGACTCTGGCAAATCCCTTCGGAGTCAGCGACTTGTGGGATGTGCCGCCGATTTTAGCACGCGAGATGGCTCGCGAATTTCTTCTCAAATCCGGATGTCCCGCCGAGGAATTGACCTCCGACGTGGCGGACAGACTCCTGCAGATGGCAAACGATGCTGCATCGGAAAAGCGAAAAATCTTCCCCGGCAAAGTTCGCATTTCGCGGCGAAGCGGGAAGATTCATGCAGAACGACCATCTAATTAGCCATTGTCATAGAAAACACATTGGAAAATGGACCGGGGCAATCCATAATGCCCTCCATGAGCCGGCGGAAACAGAATGAGAAACCAGTGGCGGTTGAAAATGCGCCGGCGGAACAGCCGCCGCTACTGTTTGAATGCGGGTGGGAAGTCTGCTGGCAGCTCGGCGGAATTTACACTGTGCTGCGCACCAAAGTTCCTGCCATGCTGGAGCGCTGGGGCGAACGATATTTTTTGATCGGCCCCTACAATCCCTCCACCGCAGCGCTGGAATTTGAAGAGCGACCACCCGAAGGATTCATCGCCGAAGCGCTCACCAAACTGCGCGAGGCAGGCATTCCATGTCATTTTGGAAGATGGCTGGTCCCGGGGCGGCCGCAAGTGATTTTGCTGGATTACCGCGCCCGCTATTCGCATCTCCCGGATGACAAATATTTCATGTGGAAAGATCACGGCATTCCTTCGGTCGATTCCGATGGCGAAGTAAATGATGTCGTGGCGTTCGGCTTCAGCGTCGCGGAATTTTTCCGCCAGCTTTGCTCCGTGGTGCAGAAGCGGCGTATTCTGGGCCATTTCCACGAATGGATGGGCGGTTTGGCCGTCCCGCGCATCGCCCACATGCGCCTGCCGGTAACCACTGTTTTCACCACGCACGCCACGCTCCTGGGCCGATACCTCGCCAGCGATGATCCACTTTTCTACAGTCATCTGGGAGAGATCGACGCCGACCTGAAAGCCGGGCAATACCAGATTTACCCGCGTTTTGCGATTGAGCGCTCCGCAGCGCACGCCAGCACGGTGTTCACCACCGTTTCCGAAGTCACCGCGGTCGAAGCCGAAAAATTACTGGGCCGCCCCGCTGATGTGATTCTGCCCAATGGGTTGAATATTCACCGCTTCGAAGCGATGCATGAATTTCAGCACCTGCATCGCCAATACAAGGAAACCATTCACGAATTTGTGATGGGGCATTTTTTCCCGAGCTACAGCTTTGATCTGAACCGCACGCTCTACTTTTTCACCTCGGGCAGATACGAATATCTCAACAAGGGGATGGATTTGTTCGTTGAGGCCATGCATCGCCTGAACCTGCGGCTCAAGGGAATGGCTGATCCGCCGACCATCGTTGCATTCATTGTCACCAAGGCATCGGTGAAAAATATCAACGTCGGGGCGCTGCAGAACCAGGCGATGTTCGAAGATCTCAAGGTTACCTGCGGTGATTTGCAGCAGAACATCGGCAAACGTCTCTTCATGGCTGCAGCGACTGGCCGCATCGCCACGCCCCCCGAACTCATGCCCGACGATGCCACCGTGCGGCTCAAGCGGGCAATCCATGCCTGGCGCAGCAATCGGCAGCCGAGCATTGTCACGCATGATCTCAGCGATGATGCTGGCGATCCGATCCTGAAACATTTGCGCCATCGGCATTTATTCAATGCCGCCGACGATCCTGTGAAGCTGGTCTTTCATCCTCAGTTTGTCACCAGCGTAGGGCCATTGATCAATCTGGATTACGAGCAGTTCGTCCGCGGCTGCCACGTGGGAATCTTTCCGAGTTATTACGAGCCATGGGGATACACGCCGATGGAATGCGCCGCGCTTGGCGTGCCCGCGGTAACCACGGATTTGTCCGGGTTCGGCGCCTATCTGGAGAAAAGTATTCCCGACCACGAAGAAGGCGGCCTGCACGTGCTGCACCGAAGAACCAAGACCACGGACGAAGTCATCGATGATCTGGTCGATTATTTGTTCACATTCATCGGGCTGAATCGACGCCAGCGAATCGAACTGCGCAATCGCGTGGAACGAATGTCCGAGCTGTTCGATTGGTCGATTCTGGCGCAGTATTACCACGAAGCGCATGAACTAGCGATGGAGCGCACGCTGCACCCGGAGCACGAGGGGCCGGGGAAATTCGAGATCAAGATGATCTGAAGAAGCCCCCGCACCGGTTTGCAGGGCTCCGAATTTCTTCTATTTGCTTTCAAGATTTACCGTAAGCTTTTCGCCTGCGTGCAGCATCACTGGCGATGCCAATCGAATGGACGCGGGGTTATTCATGCTTACGTCTGTTCCAAGCGGCTGGCCATTAACAGTGATATTGGAAACACGCCAGTTGCCGCGCGAAGGATGCAGGTCTAATTCGCTCAAGCGTAAATCGCCGTAGCCCAAATCAATTGTGGCCGTGAAATGATCTGCCTGAAGTTTTTGCGAATAACTCCCCCACCCTTGTGCGGCGGTGAAGGCAGCTTTGAAATTTTCGGGCGTAATTTTCGGATCAAAACCGAGCCTGCCGCGCGGGCCGTCACAGGTAAATCCGCAAGCAGCCGTGAAAACACCGTAACTGGACATCGATCGGCTGTAATGATTGCCACATTCGATTTCGTTCCACGGATTGCGCTTAGCAGCGTCGTAACGATCGCGAATGGTGCGCACGGTGGCGAGGGCTTTGTCGGGCATGCCATGCCACATGTACAGCGAGGCGAGTAGATATTCCGATCCGGTCCAGCATTCATCGAAATAATGCCCGAACCCTTTAGCCACGGAATCCGCACGAAAGCCATGCGGGAACGTCGCCATCAGGATTCCCCCCTCGCCGGGCATGGCGAACCAGCGACCCTTGGGGAACGCCTGGCGATACGGCCCGACATCAGTCGTGTAATTGTATTTCCAGATCGAATTGAGCGCCGTGGTGGTCTGGTTCGGATCGAGAATAGAGCCCAGGCCAACCTGATACGCCCAGCTTTGACCCATGAGCTGGTCGATTTCGCAGCCGTCATACGAGCCCGGCGAATCGGGCTGGTCGGGATCGGGTTGCTCGATGAAATATTCGCCGGTGAATAAATGATCCTGAATGTATTTTCTCCCTCGATCTGCGATCTGGCGCAGCGAATCCGCGTAGGCGTGATCATTCATGCAATCGGCCATCTCAGCAGAAGCGCGCAGAGCAGCCTGGTAATGGAGACTGAGCCAGGTGACTTTGCCAAACCACGCAGAATCCAGCGTGTTATGCTGCGCCCCCTGCATGATGCCGGTACGGCCCTGATCGTATTCGTTGATGAAAAAATCGGTGGCGCGTTTGATGTCAGGGTAAACTTTTTTCAGGAACGAATCATCGGAAGACATGAGATGGGCGAGATACGTGCGCAGGATGATTCCCGCCTGGCCATCCACGGGAGGCGTCCGATCATATTCGCCGCGCATGGCCACGCCGCCGTTGGCGTCAAAGCCAATTCGCGGGTTGAATTCCACTTTTTCGCGCAGCCGTTTTTCCAGTTCGGGAAAAAGGAAGCCGAGCGTTTGCTGATATCCCCAGACGTGCGTGCACGTGCCGGGGCAGCTGTATTGGCCTTCGAATCCATAGAAGCGGTGATCCGAGAAGAGATAGCACGTGCTCGTAGCGAGAATGGAGGCGTTGCCCAAGGTGCGGTCGAGGAACCAATAGGGCAGGGTGGAATCGTAGAACGTGTCGTGCCAGAGACGCGTCGCGCCGGCGAGGCTCTGAAAATTTTTGGCCAGGTGAGCGACGACATCCGCGGCGGATTTGAAGCGCACGCCATACTCGCGGCCTGTGGGTGTGGAGAGAGAGAACGGCAGCGGATTGGGGAAATACCAACTGATGATGCAGGTGATGGTCGCGCTTTGGCCGGGAGAAAGAAGCAGGTGTTTCCGCAAACCGCCGATGTCATGATCACCACTTACCTCGGTGTTCGCAGGACATCGCAGGGCCATCTCGGATGTCGGCAATGAATCGGAAGTGGTGAATCCCACATCGACACTGGCCAAACCTTCGATGTGGGCCGGATCGCCGAGCATCGCGAGTGACATCGTGCCGGCGTCGGGACGATCTTTTAATCGCCAGGGGATGTCGGCAAACGTGATGTCGTCAACCAGGATGTGGCCCCAGAAACTGGAATAATCATCGACGATTTCCAGCTGCGCGGTTTTGCCCTGAATGTCGGCAACATTCCACAGCGCGGGTTGGAGGGTTTCAGTGTTTTGGCCGGTGGCTGTGCGGATAACCTTGCCATCGACAAGCAGGTTCACGCATTCCTGCCCGGGACGGCTTCCTCCGCCAATGAGGAATGAAATGTAGCGGCGATTGATCGTGAATGTTTTGCTGGTCAGGCGGCCTTTAAATTCGTCGGAGCCATTGCGAAAGCTGTCAACAAGAAATTTCCCGTTGGCCCCGGTGACGGGCATGCTGTGGTGGATTTCGGTTACTCCCGCCGGACGCGTGCCAAAGGCGTCCCCCTCCACTTTCCACTGCGAATAATTTCCCGATTCAAAATTGTCGAAGAGGATAGAGGGCCGAGCGTTGGCGCGAGTCTCCTCGGCGGAATAATTGATCAGCGTGTAGCCATGCCCTTGAGCGACTTTGTTTTTGAATGTGAGCGGAACTTCTTTGCGCGAGTCGTGGGCGACAGCGTTTTCCAGCCACCCGGCCAGGTCGCAGGTAACCGGTTGCTTCGACACATTCTTCAGCGTGTAATTCAGGATGACGGCGGGGTAGGCGGAATCCTCGACATTGCCGGGGATAAATGGCGAGAAGGCCTGAAGATTCACCTGCACGGGACAGGCAGGATCGGAATAATCCACCGAGGCGATCGGATACTGCCCGCGAAATTGGATATTGGAAAATCCCTGTTTATCCAGCGTGCGGCTCTCTGTTTTCCCATCAATGGTCGTGCGGAGCACGAACCCCTGCTCGACCCGATATTGGCCAGGGTCCTTCGAATCATTTTCGATATGCGGTTTTGTGTAGTTTTCATCGCCGCCGATGGGGAAGCCTTTGTCGGCGCGGGTATTGAATATGTCCCAATCCCAGAGCTTTCCGTCACCCCCAAGATAAATTTCCCCCGCGCCGATTCCTCCGACAGGCATGCCAATATAGGCGAAGTCGTTGGAATTGCCGGCAGTGTAAACCTCGGGTTGTCCGCGCTGGGCCAGACTGGCAACCCAACCCGGCGAGAAATCCTTGCGCGCGGGCGTCAATCTACCGGATTCAGCAAAAAGCTGGGAATCAGATGAATTTTGCTTTTCTACAGCCGAGCTGGCTTGCAGTGGAATAATCGAGGCAACAATTAAAAAAAGTGTGGACCCAAGAATTTTCGGATAACCCATCCCCATATCATAAGCGTGGAACACTATTTGCCGAAGTGATATGCATAACTTGACCAACGAAGCAACGAACTGGACGTTGTATTAAGGGTAACGATCCTCCTTCCCTGGGCGCTGCGAAATATGTTTTGTTCGCAGCGCCTTATTTTTTTTCAGCGCGTACGTTCATATCATTTCTTCGTTTAGCCCCGGCCCTTGGGCCGGGTACCCACTTCACGCCGGCAATTCCACACAGAGAAATTCCGGATCGATAAATTCCACCGACCATTCCCTGCTCTTCTCCGTGCGCCGATAAATCCCCCGCACAATCCTCCGCACGCGCCCGCGACCATCAGAAAGTTCCCCTTCATACTCCAGATAATCCGCGCGATGATCGGCGATTTTTTCCAGCCGATCTCCCGGCAATGGCGGCCAGTGCGGCGACCGCCACGTCGCCAGCTTCCCGCCGCTCTCCAATTCAAACATCAAATCAAAATGCGGCTGCGCAATCCCATCATGATAATGAACCACAAATCGCAGCGGCGGTGACGGTGAATTTTCCATGGATAAGAATCCTCGCAGCTAGAGCAGAGCGCTATTTGGTGTAGCGGCGTGGTCGCTTGAGGGACCACGGAAAACCTTAAGTAAACGATATAGTCACGCTATACGAATACCGCTCTAACCTGACAATGCCGCGAAGTGGTATCTAGCGCCAGAAGAGCCGATCTCGTCCTCGGCCCGAAATTCCGGGGCGAGAACGAGATTGGCTCTTCTCGGAATGAGATATTACTCACCCTTCAAAATCTTCTTCGTGATGCTTTTGCTCACCTTGGGATTGACCGCTTTGCCGATGAACGTGCCGACTACCGCGCCGTAGTTCAGGGCCTGTCCGTTATTGAACTGCGCCCGCAGCTTGTTCGTCGAAGACCCCGCTGCCGTCGGCGTGTAGTACACCCGCACCGTCAGGCTCGCGCCCGGAGCAATCGTGTATTGCGGCGCTCCATAAGGCTGGTTCTCCACCGCAAAGCTGAATGGCCCGCTGCTCAGGAATGCAAAATCACTCAGCGTTAGCGACTGGGTCTTGCTGGTATTCAGCAGCACCAGCGCTACCGGTGCATCAACTGCTCCACCGAGCGTCACTTTCGGGAAGTGAAGCGTCGGAGCCTTGGGCTTTTTGCCAGGAACCAGCTTCACTGTCTTGGTGATCAGGTTCGAATCATCGACTCCAATGCTGAAGGACTGCGGCAGAATATTCGTGCCCGGCAATACATACAGCTGATAATCGCCAGCCGTCAGACCAAGGCCGCTCGTGGTGATGCTCACCGCGCCCGTGGTCGGATTGAAGGTAATCGGGGCGCTGGAAAGCGAAATCGTCTGATTCCCATCTTTCACCAGCACCAGATCACTTGCCGTCAAAGTGGAAATCGGAGCCGTGGTCTGTGGCAGTGTGAAGCTGATCGTGCCGGAACCACCCTGGAAGTTCTGCACCTGCGGGTTCTGCACGACATCCAGCGTTGTGGTCGCCGCGTTGGAAACGCCGCCGTCTTTATCCGTAGCGGTGACGGTAACGGTGTAATCGCCCAGCGCCGAATAGCTGTGCGTCGGAGCAAGCCCGCTGCCATTGTTGCTGGTGGCCGAGATCGTCTGCGTCGTGCCATCGCCCCAGTTGATGGAATAGGTGAAGCCAGCCGCAGTATCCGCCGCGCTGGGATCGGTAGCGGTAAGCGTCAGTGGAATGCTCTGGTTGATGAATCCGCCCACCGGGCCGGTGATGCCCAGAGTCGGCGGGACATTTTTTACGGTGATATTCCCCGCGGCACTGGTGGTCTGCGAACCGTTCGCGGTAACCGTGACGGTGATCGTAAAGGTCGCCGGGCCATCGCCGAAGGCATGAGCCCCGTTGATGGAGAAGGTACCGTTTCCGTCCGAGACAATGCTGCCCGTCGTCGTGGTTCCATCGCCCCAGTTGATCGAAGCGGTGAAGTTCCCATTTCCATACGCAGCTGCGTCATCGATCGTGGCAACTGTGCCGCTGAAAGTGGTCCCTTCAGCGATGCTGGCGATCGAGCTTGAGAGATTCACGCCCGCAATCGCGATGGCCGAAGTAGCGGCAGAAGACACGCCGTTGTCCTTGTCCGTTGCCGTCACCGAGACGGTGTAATTACCGCTGCTGCTGTAAGCGTGCGTAACCGTCTGGCCGGAATTATCGCCCGGAGATCGCTGGATGGTTTGCGTGGTGCCATCACCGAAATTCACCGTGTAGATGAATCCCGCCGCCAGATCGGCGCTGCTCAAATCACCAGCTCCCAGCGTGAATGTCACCGATTGACCCGCCAGGGCAAACGCCGGCCCGCTCACGGTCGCCGACGGCGCGACATTGGCGACGGTCGCGGTCGACGTGACCTGATTAGACCCGCCGTTAAATCCGATGCTGGTCGTGATGGTCTGCGTGGCTGGGCCGTCAGCATAGGTATGCGTGCCGGTGACCGAATAAGTGCCATCGCCGTTGGAAGTAATCGATCCAGCCGAGGTATTTCCATCGCCCCAATTAATCGAGGCCGTGAATTGACCCGGATAGAAATCAGCCGTGTTGCTGATCGTGGCGACGGTGCCACTGAACTGCGTGCCTTCCGAAGCCGAGATGTTATCTCCGGTCGCGCCTGCAACCGACACATCCGCCTGCTCAGTGTTGGATACTGCCGAATCCTTATCTGTCGCTGTCACGGTGATGGCATAGGTTCCAGCAGCTACATAAGTGTGCTGCGGAGCCAGCGATCCATTGCCGTTGTTGTGCGAGGCGGCAATCGTCTGCGTATTCCCATCGCCCCAATTAATGGAATATGTAAATCCGGTTGAGGTATCGGTTATGCCGGGATCAGTTACCGTCAGCGGCAGGCTGACCGATTCGCCAGCGAGAGCCGTCGTCGGAATGCCCGCTTGCAGCGTCGGTGCGACGTTATCCACTGTCGCGGTTTCGAGCGCTGTCACCGCACTGCTGCCGCTCGGCGTCACGCTTACGGTAATCGAATAATGACTTCCCGCTGCGGTGCCATCAGGATACGTGTGGTTATCTTCGATGACATACGTTCCGCCATTGCCAGGAACGATCACGATATCGGAATCCGTCGCGCTGTTGTCCGTGGTGCCATCGCCCCAATTCACGCTGATTGCACTGAAGCTCGGCTGGCTGCTCGCCCCGGAGATATAAGCCACCGGGTAGGCGATCAGCGGCGTCCCTTCATTCACAGTGAAATTCGGCTCGCCGCTCAACTGCGCGATCTGCACGGCATGTTGCACCGCGGTGGAAACGCCGTTGTCTTTATCCGTGGCCGTAATCGTAATGGTGTAGTTGCCGTTGGCGGCATAGGTATGCGTGGGTGCATATCCCGACAGGCCCGCAACCGTAGTGCTATGCCCATCACCCCAGGTGATGGAATAAGTGAATCCGTGCGAGGTATCCGTCGTGCCCGGGTCATTCACCGTGATCGGGAACGACAATGATTGGCCGGCAAAGCCAAAGCTCGTGCCGCCGATATTGGTGATGGTCGGCGCAACATTCGCCACCGTCGCCGTCGCGCTCACCGGCGCAACCGCGGTGCCTTCCACGCTCACGGTGGTGCTCACCGTTTCGCTGGTGCCATTCTGCGTTCCGTCCGCATAGGCATGCGAGGCCAGAACCATATATCCACCGTTGCCGTCGGAAACAATCGCCACATCATTATTGCTATCGCTCGTGGAGGTAGTAGTTCCGTCTCCCCAGTTAATGCTGGCTGTAAAATCCCCCTGCGAGAAATCACTCGCAAAATCGGTGGCTGAAAGATCGCCGTTGTTGGTGATGTCAGCCACTTCCACAGTCTGCGTCGATCCTTCCTGTGTGCTGATCGCCTGAGGCGTCACTTTGATAAATTGCGTCGGAGCTTCCGCGTACAGCGTAATCACTCCCGTACCCGCCTGCGCCGACATATCCGTCGTGCCGACAGTAATCGTCACCGAATATTGGTGCGGCGTGGGACTCGTGCCATAGGAGTGCGAAGCGATTACATCATAGAGCAAACCAGAAGGATCGCTGGGATCAGGTACGATCGTCACGCCCGCCGGATTGGAAACATTGTCCGGCGACGTATCGATTTCCCCATCACCCCAGTCAATGCTCTGCACATAGAAGTTGGAATCGTTTGGTACGCCGCTGGTGAACTTGGCGATGATGCTGTCAAAAGTGGTCCCAGCAACCATGTAGGCCGTCTGTGTCTGGAACACCACCGTCGGCGGTGCAACGACGATCGTACCATTGGACACCACTCCGGTATTCCCCGCCGCATCCGTGACGGACACGGTCGTGGTATACGTTCCCTGCGTGGCATAGACGTGCGAATCAAGAACTTCCCAAGTGGTCCCACCGACAAACTGGATCGGCGAATTGGGATCGTTGGGCGTGAAGGTAAGCGTATCCACAGAGCTGCCATCACCCCAATCGACAGTCGCCGTTCCGCCACCGTTGAGATCCATAAACGTGGCAACCTGAATATTGTTCAGCGGAGATAACGCCGCCACGGTCGGAACCGCGACATCCGGCAAATTATCCGCGAACACCAGCGGAACGGTCGTGTCGATGGTCAGCGCCGTCGCCGGCGAAGCCGTTGAGACATTTCCTTCCACATCCGTTTGCGTGACGGTCACAGAATAGTTTCCATCCGCCAACGCCGCGGTAATCGGAATGCTGTAGCCCGTGGTCGGATCACTCACGGTTTGCGTATACGTCACCGCTGTGCCGCTCGTGGGAGTGACAGTAAGCGTGACCACGTATGGCCCGTTGTTGATGGAATCGGAAGCGGGCAAGCTGCCGGTGAACGTAGGAGTCGTGACATTGGTAACTCCGTCAGTGCTGGAGATGCCACTGTCATCCGCAGTCAGAAGCGTGGGAGCGGTGGGCGTCGCGATGGTGGTATCAATCACCATCGTGAATTGCGTATTAGGTACTACGCTCTGATTGCCCAGCGCATCCACTTCCGTAGCGCTAACGACATAGCTTCCATCTGCCAGGGGGCTGGCAAAGGTGTAAGAGAAGTTGCCATTAGAGTCGGCGAAAGCGTTCAAGGTTTGTGCCACGCCGTTGACATAAATAGTAACCGTCGCGCCGGCCGCGCCGGTGCCAATGATCGTCGGCGTATTATTTTTGGTCTTGTTGTCAGCCGTGTTCGAGCCGGTGTCGCTGGCGGGTGCCAGGCTCAGGCTTGAGATCGAGGGCGGAGTTACTTCCAGCGATACAGCGATCTTCGAGAAGGCGCCGGTGACGCCGGCGTTATCGGTTGCTTCGATGCCGATCGTGTACGTGCCATTGACGTTGGGCAGCGCGACGTTGGTGGTAATCGTGAAATTACCGTTGGCATCAGCAGTATTGGCGGGGTAGGTGGCGCTATTCAGGCCTGTCGGATTGTTGGGGTTATATCCACCCAGGAATGCGACGGGATTACCATTGGCATCCAGCTCATACACACTGATCAGCGCTGAGTTATATCCCGTAATCGCCTTCTCGCTGCTGCCAGAGATGGTCAGCGTGCGGGCATTAGTAATATAAGAGGTCGTCGTCGAGGTGCTCGTGTTGATGATTTTATCCAGCGGCAGCGCCGCCGGTACAGCAGCAGCAGTGCTCGAGACAATCGGAGCCAGCCGAATCGCATAAGCGCCGCGGCCAAACGTCGAAGCCAGCAGCGCATCCGGATCACCCGGCGATGTCTCCGGCAAGCCGGTCGTCGGATCGACGTTGCCCGTGGACAAATCGAGATCAGTCACCTTCACATCTGGCAGATATCCGCCATCTACCGGTGAATCATCGGTTGCTTCATCTGGGAAGAGCGTCCAGGTCCATTTGTGCGTGGTGGTATTTTCAATGCCGCGATACACGCCAGCATCAGCACCCACATACAACACCGGCGCTGCATAACGCCAATCCGCTGTCATTGTCGTCAGCAGATTAGGCAGTCCATAAGACAGCGCCAGCAGATTGGACAGGTTGGAAGTAATGTTCGTCCAGCCAGCAAACCTCCCGCCGGTCTCCAGCGTGCCGACGTTCGTCTGATAGATCGCATGTTGCGTGACTGCATACACATCGGTGGAACCCGGCACGGGATCAGTTACCAACGCTTCAACGAAATCGCCGCTGGGGAGATTGGGGATGGAGATATTGGTCCAGGCATTTGCTGTCCCGCCTCCGCCGCCGGTGAAGGTGACGTAGACATGCCCGCCGGTCGTGCCCGCATAGATGAACGTGCCGGTGGTGACTCCGTTGCCCGGTGCGCCAAAGGCAACCGCGGGTGCATAGGTTCCATCCAGGCCCGCATTGGGAGAGATCAACGACCAGGTCTTGCCCTGAGTCTGTGTTGCATAGATTCTGCCCGTCTGCGACGACATCACGATCTGGTTGCCATCGATCGGGTCCACCGCAAAGTTCGACCCGATCGTGCCGTTGCCATTCGTGCTGAAGTCCGGCCACTGCGGATCATGCGTCGTGTCAGTCCCGGTCGTGGTCGCAAACAACCCGTTAGTGCGTCCCACGCCATCCACCTGGAAGAAATTCGTGCCCGCGCCGGAGAAGAATGGGCTCGTGTACTGATACACCGCGCCCGTGCCGGTGGAATCGGTCGCCACACCCGCGCCGGAACCCGGTACAGGGTTGGCAGTCCAGGTGGTATTTCCATCGGTGAGAATATTCGGATCGCTGCTGATCAGGCCGAGGCCCTGCGTGTTTCCGTAGAACATCGCCCCCGCGATATCCGCCGCATTCTGGCTAGGCTGCACGGCGCCATAATAAATTTCCGCGATCGACAGATTTCCGCTGCGCGAGCCGGAGATGATTCCCGGCGTACCGCCTCCGCCGGCGATCGTGGCGGGCGTGAGCAAGGTCCCGTCTTCATCAATGCCCGTATAAATCCCCTGACCCGTCGCGACGATAATTCTGACGCCGCCCGTGGTTTCGTCGGGGACCGTGACAATCGCGTTGTAGTTTTCCGCTCCAGCAAAAGCGCTATCAAACGGAATCCACGAAATCCCATCGCCGGTATTTCCGAACTGGGTGATGTCACTGACATTGATCGTGGCATTGGCTAGGAACGGCTGGCTGGGATTCTGCAGCAGGTTAATCGTGGGCTGCTCAATCGTCGTGGAGTAAGTGCCCGTACCCCCGTTGGTGGAGGCAACATCAGTGGTGTTAACACGGAGTTGTCCGCCGTCGCTACTGGTTTCACCTTGGTAGAACGAGTGAGCATCGGAGATACCCGTGGTATCGATGCGGATCATCCCGTCGCTACCCGTGGCAGTCGCGTTGCCGCCCACGTAAATCACATTGGGATTGCTCGGGTCGACCGCCAGCGAGATATCATAGTTTCCAGTCCCCGCCGGAATCCCCGCGCCCGCAGTCACGTCGAAAGAAGGATTGAGCGTGAGCTTGGTCCAATTGTCGCCGTTATCCTTGGTCATGTAGATGCCGACGATATGCCCGCTGCCAGTATTGACCGTGCCGGAAATGACCACGGCATAAATCCAGCCCGAATACAGCAAATCCTGCACAGCATTGCCGGTCAGCTCGGGAGTGGCCAGAACAATTCGGCCATTGTTCCCGTTGGGCGAACCTGCCGCAGCAACCGAAACCGGATTGCTCCCATTAAGAATCGTGGGATCACCCACACCGCCGAGCAGTGGCGTCCACACCTGGCCGCGATTCGGGCTGAAATAAATCCCATCTCCCGCAAACGCAGCGACGATGTTATTCAGATTCTGCTGCGTGCTGTTCTGTCCCTGCTGGAACGTGCCGACACTGGAATCCGCTTCGAATGCAACGTCGGTCGCCTGGCCGGCGCGCATCAGGCTCCAGGTCTTACCCGAGTCAATGCTGCGATAAAGCCCGCCAAAATTCTTTGCGCCCGTGCTGGGATCACTCAACGCCAGATAAACAATCGCATCGCCATCCGCCTGCAGCGTGGGGTCAACGATGATCTTGTAGGAAATCGTCCCGACAAAATCGTTGTCGCGTGCCGTGGAGCTCAGCGGCAGCCAGCTTCCGCTGGCATAGTTATTAAGACCGCTGGCCAGGTTCCACGTCTGACCGCCATCGGTGCTGACCAGAATGCCCACGCCAGGAGCATTGTCGGTCGCGCTCGGATCACTCAATTGCCCAGTCGCGGCGAAAATCATCGAAGGATAAGTCGTCCCTCCCACCGTCTGGCTTCCCAACACCGCAATCGAACCGATATTCAGCGCATCAGGAATAGTCGTGCCGGGCAAAGGCTGATCGGTCAGCGGAACATACGTCGGCCCGGAAGCCGCGTCGGTGAGGAAGTCGGTTGTTTTCCAAACGCCGCCGGTCGAAGCGCCGATGTAAACCGTATTGCCGGTCGGATCAGAAGGATCAACCGCCACCGCCGAAACCGGACCCGGCGTCGACGTATTCGAGGAACTGCTTCCCGAAGCCGCTGCCGCCGCGGTCATCAGCGGAATCCACACTTCGTGCGATTCCGGATTCGAAGCGCCCGCTCCGGACCCGCCGGAATTGAAGACATTAAATCCGACCGTCGCATCGTCGCCCGCCGAGGTGCCCGCCCCGCTATTCGGATTTGATCCGGTCAGCGACAGCGACCAGGAAACCAAGTTGCCGACATTAGCGCCGTTGTCCTTGACCTGCAGCGTCCAGGTGCCGCCGGAAACCAGCCCGTTCAGATAAGAGAGTGGTTCCTGCGGCGAGAAGACGCCCAAGTACGGCGCCGAGCCCGTGGAAATCGAAACCGAAGCCTCGTCGCTCAGGACGATGCTGTCCGATCCAATCAACTTGCCCGTGCTGGAAAGATTGCCGAAAAGCTGTATCGCCGTTCCATCCGGCGCGATCAGCATCACCGAAAGTTCGCTGGCGCGCGGATAAGCCAATTGCAGCGTCACGCTCGCGCCGCTGATGATAAAATCCTGCGCCGGCGTGCTGTTCAGCGTCACCGTCGATTGAGTAATGCCATCCGCTCCATTGAATTTGCTGATGGGCGTTACCGTAGCGTTCGACGCTGTATACGTGGCCGTAGTAGTCGATTCGTCGCGAAGCATTTCCAGCCCCGCGTCGGAATTCGAATCCAGGGCAGTCCCCTCCATGCTTTGAGGTTCGGTTCCCGGCGCGCCAAGCACCAGGGAATATCCGCCGGTTAGATTCACCGGAGAAGCGAACGAAATTTTAAAGGTCCGAGCTTCCACCGTGATAATGCTGTCACCCACCGCATGAGCAGCGCCGGCAGTGAAGCTGCTGACCGCAAGCGTGGTCGCGCCCACCGGTGCCGCCTGTGTCAAATACGTGGTATCAGAACCAAGCTCGATCGCCGTGCCTGCTGCAAGCGGGCTGGTCAAAGGATCGATTACCAACGACGTAATGCCGGTTGCCCCACTGGCAATAGCTTGATTCAGCGTCGCAATGCCCTGATCCTCATAATTTCCGTCGTGAGTCGGATCCCACGTAACCGTGAACGGACCAGTGATAGCACCATTCGGCCCGGTCAGTGTCACCGGAGCATCGACCACAGAGGTGGAATCCATCGGCTGGCTGAAATACACATCAATCGAATTGATCCCCGCCCCATTATTCGGATTGGTCGCGCTGATGGCGGTTGAAGCCACAATCGACCAGCCATTGAGCGTCTCGGTGTTGCCCGTATCGTAATTGCGAACCACCAGCTGATACGTTCCCGCCAGCGTCTGTCCATTCAAATCCGAAAGCGGCGACGCAGGTTGGTAATAACCCGTATAGGGCGACGCATAAGCGCTATTCTGAATTGAACCCGCAGCATCATCGCTGAAGATGGTCGGGATAAATTCCCCGCCAATAGTTCCGCCAAATGAGCTGCCGCCGCCCGCAACTTCCGAGGTCAGCGTGATCGGAATTTCATCACTCACCCCTCCACCCGTGGGAGTGTAAATCAACTGAATCACCAGCGAATCGACATCGCCTGCTGAGGTATCAAGATTCAGCTTGACCATCAGATTGGAAATAACCACATCGCTATCTCCGCCCACCGTGATCGTATTGGAGAGCGTACCAGGCGTGGTGGCATTGGTCGCCGCGGGAATATTGCTGCTTGTAACCGTTGCCGTGTACTCGCGCGTCGAAAGCACCTCAGGGCCAGGAATCATCAGCGGAAGTGTCGAATCATCATACGGCGCTGCGAAATAGTTCCCCCCGCCAGCCGTGGTGTAAGAATTGTTCGAAGTTGGAGCCGGGATGACATATGTATCACCGATTGTGCCGGGAGTGGTTGCCGGGCCTCCCAAAGTGGTCGTTTGTGATTGCGCCGCTTCACCCGTGATCGAATCAGCATTTTGATCCATCGGGTTGCCGGTGTAGCTGCCGACCGTGCCCGTGGTGAACTGCAGGCTCCAATCGCGCAGTAGACCGGTTTGATTAATGCCATTATTCGACTTGTTGCTGACGACGATGAGCGTCCATTCATCGCCGACATTCAGCGTATCGCCGGTGAACGTGGCCAGACTCTGGTTCACCGTCGCATTCAGGGCGGCATTCTTTACCTGGCCATCTGCAGCATCGACGATCCCATCGCTGGTGTCCGGCTGATACGTCCCGGAGAACTGATAATTTCCGAACGCTACTGGCGTAGTTGCCTGATCATCAAACACCGTGGAGATAAAACCGTTACCCCCGATAGTCGCATTTGAGCCCACGTCCGCCGTGGTCTGGCTCGCTCCCACGCGATTGATCGCCAGCGGAATGATATTTCCATTGGGATCTTCCAAGAACAGCGAGAGATAGCTCGATGCATCATTCGGGCCGTCGAGATCGACCGTCACATTGACATCGACAATCGTCCCTCCGACATCTGCCGTGGGCAAGCTGCCAGGAATAGTGATATAGGAGTATTGCGTTGTGGAATTAGATGACGGAACGACTAGATTGGTATCTCCACTGATCGAAGCCGCCGCATCCGATGACGTCGCTGAAATATCGTAAGGCGATTGGTAATTTCCCAAACCCTTGAAGGTAAATCCATCATTAATTGCATAGGTCAGGGGCGAAGTAGATTCCACCGGATCGCTGATGCTATACGTGTACGTTCCCACCGCCGTTTGAGGCACAATCGCGATGCGGAATTCCGTCGCCGCAGGCTCCTGGGCATTGCCAAAATCACCGAAATCGAGCGGCTCAATCGAGAGAATATCGCTGCCGCTCAAAATGCTGGTCGGGGGCGCGGTGCCGGGAGTACTGTCGTTGCGGTAATAAATCGTGATGGTCGACCGATCAAAATAATAAAGATCAGTATCCGGGTCATAGGTCAAGCCAGCGTCCGGCACGATCGCCCGATCGAAGGTCACATCGATGTATTGCAATTCCGGGCTGTTATCCACCGAGGGATTGAGAATGTCATCCGCCGTGGAAACTACGCCTTCCGTGGAAGAGACCACGCGCGGGCCAGCTGCGTAAGTGGTCGTTGAGGTCAGAATATCCAAACCGCGGTTTCCATTGACCCCGCCGTTTTCATTTCCAGACCACGCGGCATAAACCCTGCCACCCACCACCGCCAGGCCCTGGCTGTCGCCGAAACCAACCGTGCCATTGGCGCCTTGAGAGGCGTTATCGGGGATTGGACCGAGATCGACCGCTTGTCCTGTAATCGCATCGTACACATCGTTAGGTTCATTCAGGAAAGTTTGGCCGCCAAAGGTGTTCCCGCCATCGATGCTCGTGGTGATATAGCGTCCCACGCGTGCATCGGCATTGTCATCGCGCGCGTCGTACCAGGTGAGAACCACGGTGCCGTTGTCCGGATCAACCGCAACTGCTGGAGCAAACTGCGAATTGCCCCCGCCATCGTCGTTGACGGCCGTGGAGGCAGTCGTCCAAGTCCCTCCTTCATTATCGGAATAGGCCAGCGCAATATTTCCATTCGATCCCGAATCTGTATAGGCAACATAGATTCGGCCCGAGTATTGGGAATATGCCCCCAGCGTGCTATCCAGCGCGAGTGAGATACCCGGGCCTATGCCAGCCTGGGGATCAGCAGTCACTTTCTTAGTGAAGTTGCTTCCAGTTTGCGAATCGGTCAGGCCAGTACCAATCTTGACCGGCTTAGCTGTTGGTGAACCGCCGCTTGTAAAAACAAATCCGACATCATTCAGCGTCTGCGCGGGAGGGGGACTGCTGAAGTTTTCATAGGTGGTAATCTTCAGCGTCCAAGTCCCATTAAGCTGGGCGGCCGTCTTTCCGACCAGTGAATCGAACGGGCTGGCGCCCAGGCCGGCATTGGCGGGATCTTCTGGCCTGAACACCCCCACGTGGCTGGTGCTCGTACTTGCATCGATTGCCAAGATCGCCTGGTCATCAAAGAGAGCGTCCATGTCCGCACCGCTTATTCCCTGAGGTGGTGCGACCTGGGTAACCGAATTCGCCGATGTACCAGCTATCTCCTTATTGAGGAACAGAGTAAAGGTTGCGCCACCGGCTGACGCTGGAGCGGTCAATGTTGCTGAAACCTGACCCATATCAGGATCAGTCATATTCAAGAGGAACCCCATATCAGTAAGGGTGGTGAATTTGGCATCCGTAAAATTGACTGTGATTGGAATTGGCGTGGTAGTGGCCACCCCGATGGTCACTGGCCCCGCGGCAGCAACACCATCGACCGCCATACCCGTGACGGTTTGCGAGGAGATGCTTCCATCAGAAGTATTGCCCCACACTTCGGTTACATCGCCGCCCACAGGATTGCCAAGCTCGGTCCCCTGATTCACAACCAGCTTGGGCGCAGCTGCATTGACCGATTGCGCCGGCCCGTCGGTTGTGGTTGAGCTTTGCTCCATCGGCAATGAAAACAGCGTTCCGCCATCGGATGACCCCATCAACCACGGCACGCCGCCGGAGGTGTAGGTGATATAAATATTGCCAACGTATTTATCGTGTACAGAATTGCTGGTAAGTGTATCGGTGTAGCTGGCCTGACTCGCGTCAACTGCAATGGCGGGGGTATAAGCCGCCAAGCTCGTTCCTACCCAGTCATATGCAACATGCTCCACGGTATTCGAGGGAGCAGAGGCTGCCGGGAAATTGTAAACCTGGATCGCGATCTCGCCCTCGTTGAAGTCCGATGATCGCTGCAAATAAGAAACATAAAAGTTGTCAGCAGAATCGAATGAAATACTCGGATCGCTGGAAACAGCGTAAGGATTGGTTGTGAGCGGGTCGGTATCATTAGCGGGCAGCTTGATGCTGTTCCACATCGCCCCGCCATCAATGGAATAGGCCAACTGAACCTGCCCGTTGCTAGCCGTTGAAGCTTCCACAACATCCAGAGGCTGATTCGGGTCGACAGCAATGGTGGGCGAGCTGTAATTGGTCCCCGTGCTGTTGCCTGTGATGGATTGATCAAACGTGGTGGTCGGCGCTGGCAAAGTCGAAAGCAGCACACGGCCTTCGAGCGCATCAACCAGGAGCGTATGGCAATGCGCTTGTCGTGCGCGCGCAGTCCCTTTGCTACGGAAGCGCGCTAAGAGTGCGGTTGCACCCACAGTTTCAGAAACGAGATTCAGCCGATGTGAAAACCTCCCCGCACTGCGCAAACGACGCATACGAACTCCTCAGTTTGCCGCCAAGCCGTTGATCCCAGTTGAATATGTTTCCCCTCATCTGGCAGACATGAGAGGAGGTGCGTACGATATTCAAAACCAAACTCAACTGCAAACGAAATCCATCTTTAAATTGCCGAAAAATGAAATAAAAAAGGGAATTGTAAGCTGCGGCACAGTCGGCGATTGTTGCGACACATGAGGCAGTGCATTCCGCGTGGTGTGGATGATTCGGCAGAAGTTTATTTGCGCCAGATGGGCCGGGCCATCTGGTCCCGAGATTTAAGTTTGCGTGGGACGAGGACGCCCCGGTTCTAGCGCAAAATAAAATCAAAAGTGGGATCGAAATCTTCCAATTACAACCCCTGAAGAAATCCTCGCAGCGCGGCGTTCACCGCACCTGGATTCTCCACGGGCGAGTAATGTCCCGCGTCGGGAATGATCGCAACCTGGGCATGAGGAATTTCCCGCCGCATCTTCTCGACTTCTGCTGGCGGGGTTACGCCGTCGCACTGCCCGGCAATGATCAGCACTGGCTCGGCGATTGACGCGAGCAATCCCGTGCGATCCGGCCGATCGCGCATCGCTGTCAAAGCCTGCTTCATTGTGCCCACCGCACAGTCCTGCATCATCTTGCGCACCGTTTCCACCACGTGCGGCTGGGCGAGGACCGTCTGGTCCGATAATACCTTGGGCATCATCGCATCGACGACCGCTTGAGGGCCGCATCGATCGGCTTGCTCGATTAAGTTATCGCGATTCTTTTTTCCTTCGGCGGTGTCGCCGCATGCGCGCGTATCGATCAGAATGAGGGCCTGCACATCGGTGGGGCACTGCTGATAAAACGGCAAGGCCACGTATCCGCCGAGCGATAAGCCGGCCAATAAGCATGGCAGTGCATTCATCTTCTTTAATTGCCCGTGCACGGCTAGCGCGACCGAATCGACCGTGAAATTCTCGATGGGTGGTGATTTTCCGAAGCCCGGGAGGTCGATCGCAATCACGCGATATTGATCGCTGAGCGCGTCGATCTGATGATTCCAAATCCGGCAATCGACCGGGAATGCGTGTAGCAATACGAGTGGGCGTCCTTTGCCTTTTTCGATGTAATGCAGGTCGGGCATTGGGGGATTGTAGCAATATCGAACATGGCCAGGCAGAGTGGATTTTTCGAAGGCTCTTATTTCGAAATCGAGGTTCGGGGATAATAATAATATTAAGCCCAAAATTATTGGACGTTATCTGGTTGAATTGTCGATGCAATGCACTAAACCCTATTTGGGAAATAAAATGCCATGGAACGTTTGTAGTGCTTTTGCTGTTGGAATTGGCTCTCTGGCGACAGTTGTCAGCGCGCAACAGTATGCTATTTCACCCCTAGGATACCGACCGGACTCGACGGATACGATTCCTGTTTTAATCAGCAATTCTCAAATCATTGTCGGCTTTGCCGACATCGGGATACCGCCCGGTCAGACGCCATTTTTCCTAAGCGCCGGGTCGCCAGCAGTATTCCCTTCCTCGCCCGGAAATACCATTTTTTCTCCGGAAGCAATCAATGATTCCGGCACCGTGGCTGGATTTCTAATGCCCAACGCGCAACATCCACTGCCAGCTTTTTATTCTGCGGCACTGTATCAGAACGGCCAATACGTCGAACTTTCGCCACCTGCATTGTCAACTGGGGCTTATACCGACAATTTTCGCGCACTCGCTCTTAACAATAGCGGAGAAGCCGTAGGGTTCGTCAATGTAGACGAGTCCCAAATGTTTGCGGTCTCTTGGGTAAACGGCCAAGCCTCGCTTATAGATGCTGATTCTAATGAATCAAGTTCGGCCAATGCAATTAACGATCAGGGATGGATTGCGGGAGCTATTGGCCCGGTATCGGGCGCTTATGCTAATCCTGTTATTTGGCACGACGGGCAGGTAATCCACATTGCTCTCCCTGGCAATGCTACGTCGGGCTGCGCTATAGCTATCAATAATGCGCAGCAAGTTCTTGTTTCTTATACTGGGCCGAATATCGACGATGGCTTTCTCGTTTGGGATCAAGGAGTCGAGACACTGTTACCGGGATTTTCCGATCCAATTTATGGCACTTATGCCACTAGCATGAATGACTCGGGCGTGGTTGTAGGCACTTCCGCCAATCACGCCGTCCTTTGGCAAAATGGTCAAATCTGTGATCTCAATGACCTAGTTGCTCCTGATTCAGGCTGGGTCTTAACAGATGCAACATCGATCAATGATCCAGGGGACATCGTTGGTTATGGCACCTATGACGGTTCGGATGTGCCATTCCTCTTAACCCCGACCGGCGAGATTAGTGTTCCAGAGCCCGCGCTTACTCCGGTTTTGGCAACCGCATTAACTCTGTTGGCCCATCGCCGAAGGTATAAGCCGTTGGCATGAGAGGAATAGGCACGATGGAAGCATCTATTCTGATCTTTCATCCAAACCTTCAATCGACATTTAAAGGCACTATATGTTTCTGCGAATCATATACCTGATAACGCCCGTTATGATTTGCGGAGCAGCATCTGCTCAGCAGCAATTCGCCATTTCACCGCTCGGATATCGCACCGACTCGTTAGATACCGTGCCGGGGCTAATCAACAATTTGGGCACGGTCGTCGGTAATGCCATTGTTGGCGCACCTTCGGGCCAGATGCCCTTCTTTCTTAGCAATGGCGCCCCCGTTCCATTTCCCACCTCGCCTGGTAATTCGGTCTTCTCGCCGCACGCGATCAATAACTCTGGTGAGGTTGCGGGCTTTTTAATGGCTGACGCACAAAACCCAGAGCCTTCTTTCTATTCTGCTGCCATTTACGAAAATGGGCAATACGTTGAACTCCAGCCACCCGACGCGAATGTAATGAACGATTATCGCGCAAGTGGAATTAATAATAATGGTGATGCCGTGGGATATGTCACGGAAGGTAATGGCCTCTCTCGCGCGGTGGAATGGATCAATGGCCAGCCACAATTTCTTGATTCAAACATCAACGAAATAAATTCGGCAAATGCCATCAACGATAATGGATGGATTGCGGGTGCACTGGTTCCTGCAAACGGCGAAGCTTCTTACCCTGTCATTTGGCATGATGGAACGGTGACAACAATTTCCCTTCCGGTCGGTGCAATTTTTGGAACAGCGACGAATATCAACAATACAGGACAAGTTTTGGTTTCTTATTGTGGCCAAGACCAAAATAACCATCTGATGCTCTGGAATAATGGAATCGCCACAGTGTTGCCCGAACTAGCTGACACACATGACGGCGCATATGCCGGTGGCATGAATAGTTTCGGCGTCGTGGTCGGCATGTGCGATGGTCACGCAGTTTATTGGCAGGACGGGCAGATTTTTGACCTTAATAATTTAATTGAGCCGAATTCAGGATGGTTTTTGTTGGAAGCAAGTTCCATCAATGACGCTGGTGACATCGTAGGTCTTGGCCAATATGAAGGCGTTGACATGCCATTCCTCCTCACTCCCACCGGCATCGCCAGCATCCCCGAACCCGCCGCCATCTCGCTCACCATGGCAGCCGGCATGCTTCTTCGCCGCCGTTGCCGAAGATAAATTTTTCACAAACATCCTTTCCCGCCTCCAATGACGCCAGCTTGGGCATTGCGCCTCTTTCTGGCATCCTTGCGTTTGCACCGCCTGCCGAGGGTCCTACAATGCTCAGTGATCTATGACCTTGAGTTCCTCACCGCCGCTATCAAATACTCCCGATACCTTCGATTTTTTCACTTGGCTCCCTGCGGGATTCATAGTCGGCTGGTTATGCATCCTCCCGAGATTGCGCCCTTGCTGCCCTTGGCTTAGATAGCCCTTCGCGGACTGCGGATGCGACTGCTGAAACTCCAGGCCCTGTGTTCTCACCAAGATAATTGATCACGTCTTTCCCCACTGGAGCCAATTCACCGGCAGCATAGCGCTGGACCGCTCCAAGAAATCCCCAAGCCAGCATGACACCGCCGCAAAACAAGAGTGGCAGACCGACGAACGCACACCAAAAATACCGGGGTGGTTCAAAACTGCCGAACGACGTGAAGAAGCTTGCAGCCCCGACGATGAGGAATATCATTCCCGTCGTGGCGAGCAGGGCACCGCCGACCCGCAAGAATCGCCTGACACCTGATTGCCGCCTGTGTTGCAGTTGGTCTTCGTTCATAGTGGCACTCCAGGATGCATAACGGATGACGTTCTCTGGCCGGCAACGCGACGCGCCGAGGAACGTCAGATGAAGGACAAGGATACATCGCGACGCGGGCCGGTCCAGAGCAACGGCTGGTTATGCAACACTGCCGGTGAGCACGCGGACCGCAAACTCCAACGCCTCTGACGCGCTTTGCATGGGCCAATCGTGCGAGAGAAAAGGGCTGATATCTTCTCGCTGGTTGTTCAGATCAGTGGCACCGAATCCGGAAAGGGGGCCCCAAGTTATGTTGACCCAATGTCCGCGGCCGCGAACTGCGATCTCCCACGAGCCGTAATCCGGGTTGATCGTTCCCCAACTGATGTCAACGTCAGGCAGCGAGTGCTGCAAGTCGCGGACGAGCGCGTCACGGTCGATTGCTGGGACGGCTTCCTTGTGTTGCATAACTAGTAATATATCGCGCACCATCAATATATCACGTAATCAAACGGGCGCACGAGTTTACGCTATTTTCTTACAGCGCCTTAAGATGTCAATCAAAATCCAACTAATATTTAAATCGCCTTTTCTTGCGCTGAGCGTGTGGTGTGTTCCAATCCGATTGGGAATGTCGTTGAGAAGACGGAGTAGGCGTTGAGTGTGTCGGCCCTCGCCAATTCTGCGAAATCCCTCGAAAAATTTCCCGCATTGAACCCTCCCTGCACTCCCCTACAATGACGCGCGGATAAAAAGATGGCCGAGCGGGATTCGCTGCATTTGACGGACTTTATGGATCTGCCGACGTTGCAGGAGATTCAGGACTCTTTTGCGGCCGTTGCGAATGTTAAAGCGACCATTACCGATGCGGATGGGAAGGTATTGACGAGCCCGACGCCGACCAAGGAATTTCTGCATCGGCAGCAGGCGCTGGCGGCGGCGGAGGCGGATGATGGGGAGAACCAGGCGGCGGGGCCGCAGCGGGCGGGGCGAGAATATGTGGCGCCGATCATGGTGGGGAGCCAGCGGCTGGGGACGATTCGGATGGCGGGGACGTCTAGCTTGCCGGTGGATGATGTGCGGCTGGCGGGGCTGGCGGAAAAATATGGGCTGGATGGGAAGCAGATTCGGGCGCTGACGACGCAGCTTACGCGGGCGCGCAACACGCGGCCGGCGGCGATTCAGTTTCTATTTTTGCTGGCGAATGCGATTGCGCGGTTGTGCTATCAGGAATATCAGCTGCGGCAGCGGATTAATGAATTAACGGCGGTGTATTCGGTGGCGATGATGCTGGCGGATAGCCGGGATGTGCAGCACGTGCTGAATCGTACCGCTAAAGTCGTGTGCGAAGTAATGGGGGTGAAGGCGTCGTCGATTCGATTGGTGGATGCGGAGCATGATGAGCTGGTGATCAAAGCGGTGCATAATCTGTCGCGCGAATATCTGGATAAAGGGCCGGTGCGGTTGAGCAAGGCACTGATCGATCAGGTCGCGCTATCGGATAAGGGTTACGAGTTTGTGCGCAACATGGCGACCGATCCGCGCGTGCAATACCCCGAGGAATCGAAGCGCGAAGGGATTGTCTCGATGCTGAGCGTGGGCATGCGCTATAAGGGCAAACGCATCGGCGTGCTGCGTGTTTATACGGATGAAGAGAGCACTTTTTCGCCGATGCGGATTGATCTGCTTAAAGCTGTGGCGGCGCAGGCGGCGGCAGCGATTGAAAACGCGCGGCTTCTGGAAGAAGAAATTGCTTCGGAAGCACTCGAGCGTCAGGTGCGCATGGCGGCGGATGTGCAGCATCGGATGATTCCACAGACACCGCCGGATATTGCCGGTTTGGAATTGGCGAGTGTCTATGTGCCGTGCTACGAATTGGGGGGGGATTTTTATGATTTTATTCCGATGCCGAATAACAACGTGGGGCTGGCGGTTGCGGATGTGAGCGGCAAGGGCGTGCCGGCGTCGCTGATCATGGCGAGCGTGCGCGCGTTTCTGCGGGCGCAGGTGGATAATGTTTATTATCTGTATGAGATCGTTCGGCGGATCAATCTGATGCTGTGCCGCGATACGCAGGCGACGGAATTCGTCACGCTTTTTTATGGAGTGTTGGATGTACCGAGTCGCCGGCTGACTTATTGCAGCGCGGGCCATCCTCCGGGATTGCTCTTGCGCGATGGCAAAATCAGCGAGCTTTCCACCGACAACATGATCCTGGGCGTTGATCCCGAACAAAGCTACAAGCAATCATTTATCGATCTCAAAGGCGGCGACATTATTCTGTTTTATACCGATGGTCTGACCGATGCGATGAATTTTCAGGGGGAAACCTTCGGCCGGGCGCGCGTCGTGGAGGCGTTCTCTCAGGGCGGCGAAAGTGCGGAACAAGTCGCCCAGAATATCCTCTGGCATATGCGCCGCTTCGTCGGTCTGACCAAACGCACCGATGATGTCACAATGATTGTGGCGCGGATCAAATAGGGCGCGAAGCGCGAATCAAATTTTAATGCCTGGAGATTTTCCTGCCAATATTTAGCGGCGGTGCGTAGCACCGCGCTGGGTTGCGCTGTTCAACGCGGTCCTTTGGACGCGCCGCTAAATATGACGCGGGTTTCGATCATTGATAATTCGATCATTGATTCGTCATTCGCTCTTTTATCTTTCGCATTATCCCTGCGCAATTTTCTCGCCGATGCGTATATTTCAATAACACCGCATGTTTTTCCACTTTCACGATCTCGGCAGGCTGGTTGATGGCGAGCTGGAGCTATTACCGCCGCAGGTGACGTTGATCGACGAGGTTTTGCGGGCCTGCTGGGATACTCGCACGGCGGAGCAGATGCCGCGCGAATCATCCATTACGCGTGAAGATTTAATGAGCTTTATCCAGGCCGCTCCGCGCGGGCGACAGCCGGGACGCTCGGCGGAGGGACGTGTGCCGGCTTACCACTTCTGGCTGCGCATCACAGGAGGAGCAGCGCGGGAACAAATCGGCGCTGACTCCACGATTGCCGGGGGAATCGCTTTGCGCATCGGACGCGGAAAAGACATCGAAATGTACTACGGCCATATCGGCTATCACGTCTATCCGCCCAGCCGCGGGCACCATTATGCCGAGCGCGCCGTGCGATTGCTGTTGCCATTGGCCAAACTGCATGGATTAAAAGAACTCTGGATTACAGCCAATCCCGAGAATGCCGCCAGCCGACGGACTTGCGAGCGCCTGGCTGGCGATTGCGTCGAGGTTGTCGATGTCCCGTCGGGACATCCATTGCATTTTCGTGGGGAAACGCGCAAATGCCGATACAGGATGGTGATTGGTTAATTGTTAGTGGTTAGTTGAGAAATGCATTGACAACTAACCACGAACAACTATCAACTAACACTCATGCAATATCGCACCCTCGGGAAAACCGGTTTGAAAGTCTCCGTCATCGGCATTGGCACGTGGCAATTCGGCGGGGAATGGGGAAAAGATTTTAACCCCGCAGAAGTCACCGCCATGCTCAATCGCGGCAAAGAGCTGGGGCTGAATTTCATCGACACTGCCGAATGCTACGGCGATCATCTTTCTGAAGCGTTGATCGGCCAGGCGATTGAAAAAAATCGCGCTCATTGGATCATCGCCACCAAGTTTGGGCACAAATACAATGGCTTTCTGGATCGCTCCGAGCCACGCACTCCCAGCGATGTTCGCCAGCAATTGGATGATTCGCTCAAAGCCCTTCGCACGGATTACATTGATCTTTATCAATATCATTCATGGGGGGATGATCAGTTTTTCAACGAGGATGTGAACGCTGAATTGGTGAAAGCCAAGCAAGCGGGGAAAATTCGGCACATCGGCAACAGCGTGCGTGGCAATTCTCTTCCGCCGGGGGCGGATCATGCCACGCAGATCGAAGCCTCTACGCGCCTGCACGTGGAAGCGATTCAGATTATTTACAATCGTCTGGATCGCAAGCCGGAAGAAAAATGGCTGGCGATGTGCCAGGCACAAAACCTGGGGGTGTTGGCCCGCGTGCCGCTGGCTTCGGGTTTCTTGAGCGGCAAATACAAACCCGGCAAAAAATTCGAGGACGTCCGCAAAGCTCAGAAGGCCGAGATCGTCGAGCAGAAAATCAAACAAGTCGAAGAGATTCAGCGCAGTGAAGTTCCGCCCGGTGTCGATATGGCTCAATGGGCGCTCTCCTGGTGCCTGCGTCATCCTGCGATCACGTGCGTGATTCCCGGATGCAAAAACGTCGCTCAAGTCGAATCCAATGCGGCGGCGGCGAGTTTGGTTGCGTGATTTAACGCGGTGCGATGCACCGCCGCTAACTATTGTTCTTCTGCGAGTTTTGATTGTCGCGGCAGCCATGGGGTGGGCGGGATGTAATGCTCGTCGCCGCCGAAGCGCTTCCAGTCCTGAATGAGCAGCCAAAGCATGATCATGGCACCGGCGGCAGAAATGGCTAGCCATGCAAAGACCATTCGTTTGCCGTGGTGATCCATGACCGATCCGCACAGCGGCAACAGCACCATCAGGCCGAAGTGCCAGAGCATGGAATTGGCTGAGTTGAATTGCCCATATTGCTCGTGCGGCAGAATTCGCGGTAGCAACGCTAAAACAGTTCCCTGCACCACCGCGATCATGCCAAACGTAATGATGGCAAATAGCGCGTAGGTCCATGTGTCATGGATAAAAAATAATCCTGCCAGCGAGGCGATCAGCAACAGTACGAAGCCGATCAGTGATGCGCGAATCGGATGCAGCCAATCAATCAGTGGGCCGATCGAAAAAAAGATCGCGATTTGCACGATCGAAGCGAGTACGTTGATTTTCCCGAGTTTGTCCAGATCGCCGCCGGTCATCTGCTTGCCATAAAAGACCAGGAAGCGAAAGAACCCCTGCGTGCCGACCATGTAGCAGAAGCCGAAAATGTAAAATTTCCAGTAATAGCTAAAAGAATAACACTCGCGGATGTACTTGCGTGCGGTATCGAAAAAACGCTCAATGATTGGTCCTTTGCGGACCGGCTCGGGCGGCGGATAGTCGCCCTCGCGCACCATGATCGCCAGCATCACAAATGCAAATAAATATAAACCGCCGGCGAGAGTGCAGATTAAACCGGGACTGTCCTCGGCGTGCTTAAGCAGTTTCCAGTTGAAAACCAGCACGCCAATCGTTCCGCAAACCCGGAAAAGCGATACAAATGTCCCCATCAATTTTGGCGGAATGACATCGGCAAAGAGATAGTAATAGACGCTCTGCGGAAAGAGATCGAAGAATTTGTAAGCGATCATCGTGGTAGCGATGACACCGACGACGAGCGAAGTGATTGCGAAACCCCCAAAATAGTGGGGAAAAGCATGCTGTAGCCAGTGAGCAATATGCGGCGAAAAGCCGACGGCGATCAGGCATGCTGCTAATGGTGGCGTGGCATAAAGCATAAACGGCATGCGGCGACCGAGTGGCCCGCGATGGCGGTCGCTCCAGGTGCTGATGATCACCACCATGATGATGCTCATGATTTCCACGACGGTCCCGGTCAGGAATCCAATCGATTCCATGGAGGCGCCGTACTTATTGAGTTGAAGGGGAATGACGTAGGGCCAGACGCCTGAGTCCATGAGGTTCAGACAGAAATCCCCCCAGAGCATCCAGAAGAAAACGCGAACCAGCGCGGGGCGCGTGTAGGTGAGCGTGCCAACATGGTAGCGCTCGGGAATGTCGGGGGGTTGTTCCATATTTTCGGGAATTAAGAGAACGCGAAATCGCGAAGGCGCGAAGAAAAACGCGAAGGGAAATTTTTTCTTTCTATTTTTTCGCGTCTTCTTTCGTGCCTTCGCGCTTTCGCGTTCTCTTCTGCGTTATTAAATCTGATACCGCTGCTCTAGAGCCTCGGCGCTCTCTTTTCGGCCGGTGGAACGCAAGCGCTCGAGATACTTCGGCAACATCCCCCGCGCGTGATATGGGCCACCTTCACCCAGCACCGTGTGCATTGGATCAACCGCATGTGGGGCAGTGGCCATCATGCTGTCGTGCCAGGCGTCGATGATGGTAAGGCCCCGGGCACAGATTTCGGGATTGGCTGGCGCGAGATCGTGCTGGAGGTGCGGGTCGGTTTTGACGTTATAGAGCATGATGTCGGGCCAGTTGTGGAAGCTGTCGTGATAGGTGCGCATCAGGAGATAATCTTCGAACCGCGCGGAGCGCTGGCAGGACCAGGCGCCTTGGGAAATCACCAGCGCTTCGCGGCGCGAGGAATGTCCGGCCTTAAACGCCTCGCCAAATCCGATGGCATCCCAGTTTTCGGGAACCTGGCCGCCCAGCATTTGAATCATGGTCGCAGCAAAATCGAAATGATAGATGAACCCGGAATCGACGCGGTTTTCTTTCCCTGTCTTGGGCCAGCGCACGATTAGCGGCACTCGGCTGGTAATGTTGTCGGCAGTCTGATGATCTCCATAAACATTCAGCTCACCGAGATTCTCGCCGTGGTCGGCGGAGATAATGATCACCGTATCATCCAGCACGTTTTTATCCGCCAGGAAATTCATCAACTGGCCAATATGTTCGTCGGCATATTTCACGCCGGTGTCGTAGCCGTCGAACATGGCGCGGACTTTTCGCATGGAGTCCATCGTGACGGGCTGACGGAGATAGGATTTTGCCCAGGCGGGAGGGGTATCGTCCCAGCCGAGAACCTCTTGTGCCGAGTGCGGACCTGGTTGATTCCAATGTTTTTTTCGCACTTCATCGGTTAGCCACTCGGGCAGCGGATCATCATCGAACGGATCGCCAAAACTTTCAGGCACACGATAAGGCGTGTGAGGGTCCCAGAAATTCACATGCAAAAACCAATTCTCGCCGCTGCCGTGCTCGTTGAGCCAACGCAGGGCGGCTGGCGTCACCTGCTCGGCAGAATCCAGACCCATGAATCCCGGGTTGATGATGTCATTGAATCCTGCATACCAGTGCCAGGCCGAGTGTCGCTCGCCAAATGAGCTGATGGTTGCCGTGCGATAGCCGAGATTGCGCAGGCACTTCATCCAATTGGTGTGTCCAAGGCGAGATTGAAATGCGCGGTCTGGGCCTTCGATGAATGGCTCGGCTGCAACGCCGCCGTGATTGATTACGCCGGTGTGGATGCCGAAGCGGCCGGACCAGAGCGCTGTCCGGCTCGGCAAACACGGCGCATCAGATGTGTAACAGTTCTCGAACCGCACCCCCCACTTGGCCACCGCGTCGATATACGGGCTCGTATTGCGATGATATCCGTAACATCCCAAATGGTCGGCTCGCAGGGAATCGATGTCGATGTAAAGAATTCGCATGACATTACAGAATAGGGACAAGGGACAAGGCGGCAAGGGACAAGGGAAAGACAAAGAATTTGATTCACCCTTATTTAGCGGCGGTGG
>DASXDR010000040.1:0-23036 GCA_036490535.1 Tepidisphaeraceae bacterium
GGATCGCGAAAAACGCCAATACCAAAGTCGGGTTCAAACGCACCCTTCCATTTCACGATCACCGTATCGAATAATGGACATAACAAGCGCGCAAGCCACCGAATATCGTCAAGCGTAAATGCATCCACGGCGATAGCGCTATCTGGAACGGCTCGAACTGCGGAGGCTACTCTGGCGAAACCTCCTCGTCCCCAGAAGTCATAAGCCTCCCGTAAATTGTGCGTCCTCGCACCTTCGTAGACTTGGTAGTACCAATCGACCAAGTACTTGGTCTGGCCGGCTACTGCGGTTCTCAACCCCTGCTGCTTCGCCATCTCGCCAATCCGGGCTGCGTTTGCACCAGAAAACCACTCAACTACTGGGATAATTCCATCATCCAAGTAACGCTTGAAGTCGGCAGCCTGCATCGCGATTTTATCGGGAACAGCAGGTTCGGCAATTAGCTCACTGATTGCTTCGACCGCCCTTGTCGTTTTACCTGCAAAGCAATGCGCCTCGGCTTCCTTCAGCTAGGCCAACATCCCAATTCTCTGGCAAAAGCCGTTGTGAGCCATAGCGGCTGGAGATCGTGTCTGCTTGAAACGCTGGGCCGCGGTAGCATTTAGGCCAAGTATGACGGCCGTTTCGCCAAGCCAAAACGAAGTGTCAGCCAAGAATAACTCGGCATCTCCGTGAAGCAGCCCGCGATGCTCCGTCCCAAAGGCATGGGCTGCTAAAAGAGTTTCTTCGGCGCCGAGCAAGAAGCGTTCGGCCGGGAGTCCGTCTCGGAGCAACCGGCAGCCCAGGCGATAGAGGGTTCTTCCTTTTGCTGCAAGCGCCTTGGCTCTGAGACTAAACCAAGGTGATCGTCCTTCTTCGGAGGGGCTATCCTTGCTCGCTTCAACCCAAGAGTCACAATAACCGAGGAAACGTTCTGTCTTCGCCGTATCGCCACGAAAGGATGCCATTTCAGCTATCTGAGATGCGAGATTCGTCAACGTGACGCCTTCGGCGGAGGGCTTAACGATTGCATATCCCGCTTCGAGCAGCCGAATTGTTTGATCGTGCCTGTCCCCAGTATTTGGACGCACAGACTCAAGTAGGTTGTCAAGCGAACTCCTAAGTTCGTGTAAACCTTCTTCTGCTCCCGCCGTCGAGCCCTGGGCGGCGAACGCATTCACTAGTTGATCGAGTTGGCCAACGAACTCGCTGGAAAGTCGTTTCAGTTTGCTGAGACGTTCGACGAGCAATGCGCCTGAAATGGGTTTGAATGGATCTTGTGCGGCGTTAGAAAAACAACGAGCAACCATGTCTATTTCATGCAGTCGCACTTTCGGAGAGACATCCTTATGGCGTTCAATTGTGGTAATAAAATGCGATACGTCATGTTCAGTTGCTAATTGGCTTTCACAAAGAATTTTAAGCCACGTAGCTTCGATCAGAAGCAGCTGCTCGCCGTCTTTCGCGCCGCGGAGTTTCTCCAGTACATCATAGTATGCGAGAGCATCGTCTAGGCGCTCTGAAAGTAAAAGGGCCTGTAAGTGCAGCGCGATAGCATCTGCACGGGTATCTTCATCAGAAGTAGGGTCAGCGATAACGGTGGCGGTAAACTTAACGGCTTCGCTATTGTCGCGCCGATAGGTCGCAAGGAGTGCATGCGCCAAAGCGATGTCTCCCGGAGGTGCGCCGGCTCCTTCGGCAACCTTAATGTTCTTGGCTATGCAAGTTGCGAGGTGTTCTCGTGCCACATCGGAAAGTTGACTTGTGATACCATGATTAAACCAGTGCCTAGCCGCGGCTACACCAGCCTTCCATCGAAGTCTCGCGCCTGATTCTTCCTCTGCAAGAACACGAGCTTCCTCGGCCTTGACTGCAGCTTGCTCGAAGTTCTCGGCTTCCGCGAGCGCGAATGATTCCGAATACACTTGCTGTGCTGTCGGCTTTTGTGGTAGCGAATCAGCGATTCTGTCGACAATCGAGCTGATTCTGAGAACCTCCTGATGTGTTTCACGAAGAAGCCACTCAACCGTCCAACCGAGAACACGCAGTTCATTAACTGCTTCAGGAAACTCCGCAGGGAACTGTGCTCGAATTGCCGTCTTAAGCGCATCGAGCTTGTCCAGAACCGATTTCTGCTCGGTTCGCAGACTTTCGACAACTGATTCGACTCGGGAAGTGGCGTTCCATATCTCTTGCAGGATAGCCATTTGAACGGCAACAAATATTCTCGGGTGATGCTGAAGTGCATCTCGATAGACGCCGACAAGGTGCTTGGGGAGCGCGTGGTAAAGTGAGTCCGCAGCAGCCTTAAACGCTAGCGTTTCATCCGCGTCCAGCGATTGATAAGCAACCTCGTTTAAGAAGTGTTCCCAAAGTCCGGGCGTCAGGGCTTTGACGGTAGCAAAGTCTTCGAGCCGCGCCTTGAAGAAGGTCGGAACCGACTGCTCCCATGTGCCCTTAAAGCGCGCATCAAGTGCTGCGAGCTCGAGGCGATCTCGGACCGCAGCACGATAAGACTTTAGTAATTTCACGCCGCTTGCGCCGCCTGGCTCCTGTTTTATGACGTCATCAAGCACATTCTCGATGGAAATCGCCATCAGCTCGCGAAGGTCGTGTTTCTGTGCGGTGGCGCCTTTGTCCCGCAGCTTAGCGCCACACCAGTCAGCAATCCGCGAGAAAATGTCAGCCGCAATGTTCGGAGCTACAGCCTGAGCGACGCCGGCGATGGCTACCCCGGCCGTGATGGCGAAAGTTCCGGGGGCAAGAAGACACGCCGCACCGCAAACGCCCAAACCGCCGACGAGAACAGCGATTGACCACCTCTCAGACATTTCAATAGTGTATCCTCCGGCGGGAAGGCAGCAATTGGTCGCCCTCGCCGACAGAGAAATCTTCCGAGTTGCAGGGGAGCAGGCATCAGCCGAGATTGCAGTTCTTGATAAGCGATCCCAAATCGTCGATTTCAGCGCAGAAACGCAGGAAAAGTTCAACTGGTGTCTTGTCACTTCGATTAGGTACAGCAGGCACTTACGATAAGAGTGCATCACGCCACAAATCATCCGGTTCCCCGCCCGGTTCCCCAATCAAGAAATCGTGGATTCGCCGCCAGAGCAATAAGCATCGACGCGCCCAGGCCGAGCTTCGCCGGCGAATCGAAGATCGCAAAGCTACCGTCGGGGATATACGATTGCCATCCGTGAGTTTGACGATCTCCATATCTCCGCACGGCCGATTATTTTCGGAAGAATCAGGCGAGGTGGAAACGGGGCACGAGCATACAGGTTTAGAGCCGATTGGTCAGAAATTCTCCGAAAGCCAGGCGGCGGGATTGCTATTTCTGGCGACCAGCCAATTGCAGCGAAACTTGCCCGAGGAGTTTGCATTTGCTCGGGACTTTGGCTGTCTTTACTTGACGCGGTTATGTCATATGCCCGCTGGGAAAGGTGTGGGGGATCCGGTGGCGATTCCCGCTCCCGGCGATGAAGAATTGAATGCGCTGGTGCTGGCGGCGCCACCGATGCGGGGGTTGGAATATTTGAATGCCGATTGCCTTGCGCGGTGGTGGGCGGAACTGGATGAGCTGGTGCGGCGGGAAATTGCTGCGTCGGGTCAAAGCGTTCAAGAATATCTTCGAGAGCTGAATCCGCTGTGGCGCACGGTGGGGCGGGTGACGTTTCATCTGGCGGAGAACAAACGCGATTCTGAATCTCCATTTGCGTTTCTGGCGACGTATGCGACCAAGGTTTCGGCACAGGGCCGTGTGCAGCATTTGCCGCTAGGCCGGGCGTTGCAGGAATACGCCGGGGAGAAGAACCGCTCGGCGTTGCTGGCGTTGCTGCAACCGATTCAGCGGGCGGCGGAGCGAAATGTCTGGGTGAAAGAGCTTGTGGATTCAGGTGAGGTCTATCATCCGCTGGCCTGGACGCCGCGCGAAGCGCACCAATTTTTGCAAATCATTCCGGAGCTGGAGGAGAGCGGGTTGATGGGCGACGTGTAAGCGAAAGCGCGAGAAACTTACAAGATCGCTTCGCTTCATGAATAAACCAAGTTACGGCGGAACACGAATTACTGAGCAGCTGTTTCGGGGCCCAAAAGATCGCAAGCTTCAAATCTTGTCACTTAATTCGGTTTCCAATTGAAATTCGGCAAAATTTGTTGTCAGCGGCACCGTGAAAAATCCAACCATTCTTAAAGAGTAGTTTTGTAAACCTGCACATCCTATTCTATGGCGCTATTACGAAAGCTAACAATGACATTCGTCCGTCTTAGCATTGTTTTTCTTTTTCTACTCACCACGGGCGCTGTGGGCTTGAGCGCCTCGCGCATTCAAACGCCTAAGACGCCGACGCTTACTTCGACGATAGACAGTATCACGATTGATCCTGTGCACGATCATGGCCGCACGTTCGATGGCGTCGGCGGGATTAGTGCTGGCGCTTCTTCCAGGTTGCTCTTTGACTATCCCGAGCCACAGCGATCGCAAATTCTTGATTATCTCTTCAAGCCCAATTACGGCGCTGCGGTTCAACTGCTCAAAGTAGAAATTGGCGGCGACATGAACTCCACTTGCGGTTCAGAGGCGAGCCACATGCGCTCTCGCAACGATCTTTCAGGGAGTCGGGGCTACGAATGGTGGCTGATGAAAGAAGCCAAAAAGCGTAACCCTGAGATCAAGCTGCTGGCCTTGGAATGGGGAGTTCCGGGTTGGTGCAAGGGTGGATTCTGGTCGCAGGATAATGTTGATTACGTGATGAAATGGCTCGAGCTCGCCCGGCAACAAAACCTCACCATCGATTACGTCGGCGGTTGGAACGAACGTGCCTGGAATGTGAAATGGTACCTCGCTCTCCACGAAGCGCTCGCAAAAGAATTCCCGCATGTGCGGATCATCGCTGCGGACAATGTCTATAACATGTGGGGCGTCGTCGGCGACCTTATGAAACATCCGGATTTTGCGGCTGTTGTCGACGTCGTCGGCGTGCATGATCCGTGCATCGTCCGCACGGACTATCTTCATTGTTACACTCCGCGCCAGGCAATCGATCTCGGTAAGCCCCTCTGGACCAGCGAGCAAAGCTCGCAAGGGCATGATGTTGGCGCTGCTCCACTGGCCCGCGCCCTGACGCGCCAATACATTGAGGGGCGGATGACCGGCAATCTCAATTGGGCCCTGGTTTCCGCGTGGTATTCGAATCTCCCGCTCGGCGACACCGGCCTTCTCCTCGCCGACCGCCCGTGGTCGGGATACTACGACGTCGGCAAGAGCATCTGGGTCGACGCCCACATCACCCAGTTCACCAAACCCGGTTGGCAATATCTCGACCAGGCTTGCGCCTATCTGCCCGGCGGCGCTTCCTGTGTCGCGATGAAATCTCCAGATGCCAGCGATTACACACTCCTGATTGAAACGATGGATCAACCGTCAATCCAATCAGTCCCCATCAAAATCGTCGGCCCTCTTGCCGATAAACCGGCGCAGCTCTGGTCCACTGATCTGTTCTCGAATGATCCCGCGCAAATTTTCCACCATGATCGCACCCTCATCCCGCAAAATGGCGCGATGATGCTCGATCTTGCGCCGGGCCATCTCTACACGCTCAGCACGACCACCGGGCAAGCCAAGGGAAATGCGCAACCTCACGCCGATCCGGCGACTGAGCTCCCGCTACCCTACTCCGAAGACTTTGAAAGTTATCCCCCGGGCCATCTCGCCCGTTTCTTTTCTGACATCAACGGCGGTTTTGAAACGGCGAGCTGCTCTGGCGGCCGTTCGGGCATGTGCTATCGCCAGGTTGTCCCGCAGCCTCCCATCGGTTGGGACAGACCGATGCCCCCGACCACGATTCTCGGCGATCCGCGCTGGTGGGGCGATTACCAACTCGCGACCGATGTCTATCTCGAAGGCCCCGGCTACATCGAGCTGCTCGCGCGCATTTCCTCGCAACGCCACCTCGACGTCAGCGGCTATCACCTCCGCTTCGACGACACAGGCCACTGGATGCTCTATTCCCAGGAATCCGACCAGAAGGATATCACGCTCGCCAGCGGCGATTCATCTTTCACCGCGCGTACCTGGCACCGTGTTGCACTGAGCATGCAAAACGACCTTGTCAGCATCATCCTGGACGGCCAAACCATCGGCCAGGTTCACGACACGCACCAGCGCGCCGGTCAGGTTGGCCTGCGCACCGGCCCCTGGCAGGCCGCGGAGTTCGACAATCTTCAAATCACTCGCACCGCTCCCTGGCCGGAATTCATCCCCCATTCTGAGATGTCCGTAAGCGCTACTTCTGCCCACAAGAAAAACTACGGCGGTTATACCTACGAAGCTGCCAACGCCATCGACGATCGTCCCGAAACCTTCTGGCATACCGAGTGGGAACCCCACACCACTCTGCCCCAATCCATCACCCTCGACCTCGGCCATCCGCGAAAGATCCAAGGCCTTGCCTACCGCCCCCGCCTCGACATCTTCAATGGCATGATCACCCAATACGCCGTTCTGCTCAGCCTCGACGGTGTTCACTTCGACCAAGTCGCCAGCGGACAATGGCCCATTAGCCGCCCGATTAAAATCGCTACGTGGCCTTCGCAATCTGCCCGCTACGTGCGCCTCGAAGCCATCAAGGGTGAAAACAACAATGCTTCTGCCGCTGAACTAAATGTCGCAATATCCAGTCTCGTTCCGGCTGTTACAGCGAAGGCAATGCCTTGACCGCTTTGCGTCTCAACAGCAATCCACATCCAAGTGCAATCAGCGCCAAACTACCTGGCTCCGGAAGCCGAATCAGCACAATTGGCGCAGAGTCGGCTCGGTCGAAGGTCGTATCAATCGGTGAGCCATTTGATAGTGTGCCAACAAGGCTTCCTAAATCTGCACTGATCGGACCGAACGGATAGTTAAAGGAAGTACCATAAATATCGATCGTTCCGATCTCGTTGTTGATTTCACCGTTTCCGGTCCCCGTTATCGTTCCCCCGTAGATTTTGACTGTGCCGCCTTGATTTAGGATGGCTGTACCATCGGTTTGGATCGTTCCCGCATAGATGTCGACAAGGCCACGAGAAAAAATCGCACTTGCATTCGTATTGGATTGAATTGTTCCACCGGTAACCGTCAGGATGTCGCCAGCAAACAACAGGTTGATGTCGCCCGTTCCGGTAGTGCCAGAGGTCACAAGGCCACCTGAGATGTTGATCTGCGCAGCCGAGTTGTTGACTTCAATCGCTTCACTGACGTTTGGTGGACCGTTGGTCGAACCGGCACTTACCGTGCCGCCGGAAATATTAAGTACGCCGCCGACACCGATATTATCGAAATAGATCGCACTCGATTCCGATGCTACACCCGATGGTGTGTTGGCAGCCGTCACTGCTCCGCCGGATACATTCACGGTGCCTCCGAGAATATCGACAGAAGTGCCGACCGCGCCACCGCCCCCGACGATCTGCGCTCCCTGCACGATATTGACCGTGGTCCCTGATGTGGGACCTACACCCACCGTCCCGGAAACAGCGGTATTGATCGTGTGAGTACCCCCATCATTGTATGAATCAGCTTGCGCGATCTGCGATCCCGCGCACACGAGCGCGATCGACGCAGCTAACCACATCCGCCGACTGTGAATATAGGTAAAAGCGCAATTTCCCAACCAATATCGCTTCTGATGCATTTCTCGCCCTCCCAGGCTGTTCCGCCGCTGTCCTTTAGGACAGCAATAGCAGAAAAAGTATGTATACCATTTTTTTAATGACTAGCAACAAAAAAATCCTGGAAATGCCTCGGTAAACATCAGGATGTAATTAACGACAGGTTCGAATCTTGTCCCCCGATTCATACGCATCCGGATTGTTAGGCGTTTGATTTCGCCGCCAGAGCGCTGCCGCTGGGCAGGCGTACGTTCCAGGCGAGTCCGAGGCGTTTCATTATGGAAATAAGAAAGTAGGACGGATCGAACTGCCACCAGCGAAGGCCGTGACGGGCGCTGGTGGGGAATGCGTGGTGGTTGTTGTGCCACCCTTCGCCAAGGCTTAAAACGGCGACGGCCATGTTGTTGGTGCTGTGGTCGCCGCTGTTGAATGGCCTGCGTCCCCAGATGTGGCAAACGGAGTTGACGCTCCAGGTGACATGCTGCATCAAACAGATTCGTACCAACCCGCCCCATAGCAGGCCGGCGAAAAAGCCGTGCCACGAGCGAAAGCAGCATCCCAGCAACAGTGCTGGCAAAAGCAGACCAAGCCCGATCCAAAGAAAGTAGAGTCGATCAATTAACAACAGGGAACGGTCTGAGAGCAAATCAGGAACACTACGAGCGAGCTGGCGCTTGTCGGGGCCAAAGACCCAGCCAACATGCGCATGCCAAAAGCCCTGGATCATGGCGATGAGTCCACTGCCGTGGAGATGCGGCGAATGCGGGTCGCCGTCACGGTCCGCTTGCTGATGGTGGCGGCGGTGCGTAGCGCACCAGCGAATAACCATCCCCTGGCCAGCGGCAGCGCCGAGGATAGCCAGCAGCAGCCGGAGCGGTCGGGTTGTTTCGAATGAGCGATGCGTCAGCAGCCGGTGGTAACCGATGGTCACTCCAAAGCCGGTGCATGCATACATGCCGAACAGGAGTAAAACCTCTGGATAACCAATCTGCCACGGCTGATTGCGGCGATGCCACAGCAGCGCGATCGCCACCAGAAGTCCAGCAATCGGCCCCACCACGGAGAGGAACATCACCACACGCTGTAAAAGCGGCATAGGTTGCGCGGGATGCATCGCATGTGCTTCACGATCAAGCCGTTCGGCAGGAGCCCAGGTGCGGGCGGGAGTCAGTAAATCCAATTGCAGCACCTTTCGAAAGAACAAAAAATCAATCGTTCCAGAGTAGTTTAGGCGTTGTGTGCTGGCGAGGAAGTGACCACACGAAAAATCTTTTCACACCACCAGCCCAACTGAAAGATTTCTATCCACAGCGCATATCCTCATAAGCTCGAATGATTCCAATATGTAGTGCGCGTCACAAGAATCGGCGAGTCCCCCAGCCGAGATATTGGTTGGTCGCATATGTTGTGTTTTTCACCGGAATCTGCGGAACGAGCAATCCCATGCCTTGGCCGTAATACGTGCCTCCAGAACTAACAGAGATGACCGGCCCATATGCTGCTACCGGCACGCGATTGGGAGGAGAGCTCATCTGAACCGGAATGGTTCCGCCGCTGTTATTGGCGTACATGATGCATGCGGTCCCGATCTGGCGAAGATTCGAAGCACACTTAACGCGATTGGGTTCCTCTCTGGCTCGGTGCAGCGCAGGCAGCAGGATCGAAATAAGCAGCGCGATAATCCCTATCACCACCAGCAGCTCCACGAGAGTGAATGCTTTTGCAGGTCTGGTCATAGCAAATGGTTTTTCCTCTGAGCGCATGGCAACACCTTTCTTTTCATTTTGAAGAAGCTGGGGGCATAGAAATGTTTTTGGAAATCGGAAATGGCGATTTGATTTTGAGTGGAGAGCCTTTTTCTTCCTCGCCGCGCGGCGCCGGGCCACGGCTTTGGCCTTCCGGAAAGATGCATGAGATTCCCTGCTCCATGCCAATGGCGTTACTGTCGCGATTTACAGATGAGGGGAAATTTATTTTGATAGTTTGAGTCGCTTCGTATCCACCAATTAATTGATGAATTTATTTAACCACAAACTGAATCTCCGCGGCTTTGAGCGTTCGTTTGATCTCTTCAATATGTTCAAAATCGCGCGTCTCTAATACTACGGTGATCCCGACCAGTGCGATATCAGCGGGAGCAAAATGGCGATCATGCCCAACCTCCTTCACGCTCGCGCCTGTCTCCGCGAGAATGCTGGTCAGCCGCGCAAGCGATCCCGGGCGATCTGATACATAAGCGGTAATCCGACACAGCCGCCCATCCGCAGCCAGGCCGCGATCGATGATGCGCGAGATCGTGGTCACATCGATATTTCCTCCGGTGAGGCAAAGAACGATCTTCTTTCCTTTCCAGCGCGTGCCATGCAGCATCGCAGCTGCCAGTGAAACCGCTCCCGCCCCCTCGATCACCATTTTTTCCAGTTCCAACAATCGCAAGATAGCCCGCGCGATCTCGGCTTCATTCACCAAAACCAGATCATCCAATCGGCTGCGAATCAATTCAAAACAGAGATCGCCACATCGCCCCACCGCCAGCCCATCCGCGAGCGTAGGAAGCACCGCCACGCGAGTTGGCTTTCCCTGCGCGAGTGATTCGTGCAGTGTGGGCGCATTCAGTGGCTCAACTCCAATAATCTGCACGGTTGGTTTAATTGCCTTAACCGCAACCGCAATTCCCGCGATCAATCCCCCGCCGCCCACGGGCACGATGATCGCATCGACATCTGGAATATCATCCAGAATCTCCAAACCCAGTGTGCCTTGTCCGGAAATAATTTCTGGATCGTCAAAACCCTTAATCAAGCTCAAATGCTGCTCCTGGGCTATCTCCTCTGCTTTCACAACCGCCTGATCGAAATCCTCGCCACACAGAATCACCCGCGCGCCCAGCGCCCGGCAATTGCTGACCTTAACCAGCGGCGCCCATACCGGCATCACCACGGTCACTGGTATGTTGAGCCGACCCCCGTGATACGCCAGCGCCTGCGCATGATTTCCCGCCGACGCCGCGATCACCCCGCGCTTTTTCTGATCTTCGGGAAGCTGCAATAGCTTGTTCGCCGCTCCGCGCTCCTTGAATGATCCCGTCGCCTGAAGGTGTTCCAGCTTGCAATAAATTTCTGCTCCACAGAGCCGACTCAGCGCCAGGGCATACGGACAGGGCGTGTGATAAACCGCACTGTGAATCCGGTCGCGCGCTGAAGTGATGGAATGAAGAGTGATTTCCATGATGAAAATGGGTTGCTTATATCAAAAAGTGAAAATAATTTGCTATATATTGGAGAAATCTGCTAAGTTTCCTTATGATATAACGATTAATCATTGTTTGCCGATCGGCTTTGAAACGAATGCTGTGAACGTAGGGACTTGAAAGCACGGACCGATATTATGCGTCTGTTGAGCAAACGACGGCGACTAACACTTAAAGATCTCGCGCGGCACAGCGGCATTACGCCGACTGCGGTTTCTTATGTTCTAAACGACCGGCTGGACCGCGTGCGGGTGAGCCCGGAGACCAAGCAGCGCGTGCTGGCGATCGCCAAAGAGATGGGTGCGGCAAATCAAGTCAAAAGCTCTCCGGATTGCGGGGAATCTCTTTGCCGGAAACCACGTCAGGATGCGAGCATTCGTGGTGGTTCTATCTGGTGCGGGTAGACGCATCGCTTCTCGGAGCCAGCGTGGATGATTTCGCTGCCGCATTGAAATCAGAAGGACTGCCCGTCAACCCCCACTATATTGGCCAGGCCGTCTACAAATATCCTCTTTTCCAAAACCATAGCGCGTTCGCTCACGCAGATCATCCCTTTTCCGCTCGCACATACGGCAAAGGCTTGTGCCCGATCGCTGAAGAAATTCTCGCCACCTGCATCATGCTGAAAATCAACGAGGGATACACGGCCAAAGATTTAGCAGAAACAGTGCGCGCGTTTCGCCGGGTGACAGCATGGTTTAATTCAAGGTCGCTACATTAAGAGGTGTTGATCCAGCCCTTTTGCCAATGCATCTCAGCTACTTCCCAAGTTCCGTCAAAAAAAGAAGCCCCGGATGTACATCCGGGGCTCGAAGGAATTCTTAATAATCACATCAACCTTATTCCACGCCACCATTCTGATAAGCATAGTAAGTCTTGATGTTGCGGCCATAGTATCCGCCGCCCTGCGAGCGAACGCCGTTGAGCACGACGCCGAGGTTCTCGGCTTTGATCTGCCGCAGAGTATCCCGGAGACGCTGGAGCAACCCGCGGCTATTGGCCTGGGCTCGTACCACCGTCACCACTCCATCCACTCTCGGCGCCATTGCCATCGCATCAGAAGCCAATAGCAACGGGCTGGCATCGAAAATTACGTGATCGTAATCTTTCAGTGCTCGCTCGACGAAATCAGCAAAGAGCTGGCTTTCGAGCAACTCAGTAGCGCTCTTGGGCTTGTTGCCCAGTGGCATGACTGAAAGTCCCTGGACCTGCGTGGGCCGCACGCCGGCTTCGAACTTGTCTGTCGAAGCAAGCGCTTCGCCAAAGCCGCTGCCGCCTGCCACGCCGAAGAGCTTATGCAATTCTGGCCTGCGGAAATTGGCATCGACCAGCAAGACCTTTCGCCCATTGAGCGCCAAACCCGTCGCCAGGTTGGCGGCAATAGTTGTCTTGCCGTCGCCCGGGCTTGGGCTGGTCACCATGATCGACCGAGTAGTATCGAGTGGAGCTGCATGCTGCAGACGAGTACGCACCTGACGGAACTGCTCCGCCATCATGGACTGTGGTGCATCATTGATAATCATCGGCAACCGTCCACCAGTCGCCTGGGGATCATCCTGCTCATCAGGAATCATCCCCAACAAATTCAACTGCCCAACACGAGCCACGTCGCGGGGGCTGCGAACAGTGGTATCCATTGCTTCGCGCGTGAATGCGATGCCTAATGCAGCACCCAAGCCAAGGAAGATAGCGATAGAGAGAGTCATCCACATTTTTGGAAAGCTCATCTCGGCAGGGACGTCAGGCGGCTGCATCCATACGACGGAGGCCAGATCTGCCTGGTTATTGATCTGCGTGATTTCATCCAACTGACGATCCACGCCTTTGACCAATTCATCCAAACTCTTTTCTTCATCCTGAGCCGTGAGGTACTGGGACATCTTATTATTCAATTCACCCAGGTCGCTCTTGGACTGATCGATGCGCTTTTGCAGTTCGGTCTGCACACGCTGGTATTGCTGTACATCTTCGCGGAGCAATCCCAGTTCCATGGAGGAGTAGGTTGCTCGCACGGAAGCCTTGGTTTCATCCAGCTTCTGCTGCAGCGAATCGCGCTGCTTGGCCATCTGCTGGAGGCGCGGATTATCCGAGCCCCACGTTGAGGCCATCATCGTGTAATTCATATCGGAATTGTTAAACGCCTGCTGCGCCGCCAACACGGCTGGATTGCGGTCCATGTAATCTTCAACTTCGGGAGGTGTATCTCCCTTCTGGAGCGCATCAGCCGTTTCCTGATATTTGGACTCGGCCTTTTGTAAGAATTCTTCGGTATCGAGTTGATGATGGAGCAATTCACTCAGTTCCACTTCCTTGGCGCTAAGGCGGCCGGGTTCACCCATACCACCGATATTCAAAGCAATGGTTGATTCGCGCAGATCGCGCTGAATTTCATTCAAACGCGCCTGAGCGGAATCTTTCATGTTGGTCAGCAACTGACTGCGGGAAAGCTGGCGATTCAGCGTCACTTCACGCTGCTCGCGGATATGCTCGTCCACGATGTCTTGCACGATCGTTTGGGCGTCTTCTGGTTTCGGTTCGGCAATTGATACCGTAATCAGCTTGGTTTCCGGGACCGGATTAACTTCGAGGTGCGAAAGCAAATTCATCTTGGCTGATTCGATATCTCCGCGAAAACCGGCAAACCAGGAAGTTTGGCGAATCTTGCTTTCAGGATTGGCCAAAACGGCTCCTATGAGCTGCGGGCTCGTAAGGAGCGAGGCCTGCGTCTTTTGTTCCATTTCCACGGCGGCCTGATCAAGGCCCGGGCCGACCACTTCCGGATGGATGGGATCGATATTGGTAAGGGCTGCCGTGCTTTGCACCTGAATGATACCGGTGGAGGTATAGCGAGGCATCCAACGCGCCAGGAGCATATTAGCCACGATTCCCGCCGCTGTTGCGACCACGACCAGCGTGATGATCAGCCAGAGATTGGCACGAATCAATCGCCAGATATCGCCAGCAGTCATGTGCATACCAGCAACTGGCTGGGCTGGAGCGTGATGAGCGAGCGCGCCGCCCGGCCCTCCTGCCGCTCTGGGCAGACGCACGGATTGAACTTGTGGTAAAGTCGTCATAGTTGCTCCTGATTTCAAACGGGCGATCGGACCAACCCGTTGGTTTTTGATATAAATCCTTTATCGCGGTGCACTAGCCTGCATTTTAGACATATCTTTGGCTTCCCGCTGAGCAGCATTAATTCGCTCTGGCAAGGTGGCATCAAAGGGTTGCTTATTACGCTTCAAATCATCAATGGTTTGGCTCGCCAGCTTCAATTGGGTCTGGGCCGCGCCCGGCTGATTGGAACGTAAATACGCCTCCGCCAAGTGATAATACGCGTCGACGAATGGCTTATTATCCACCACCTGCCGCAGCAGCAGTATACCATCTTGCACACGTCCGTTGTTCACAAGCACCCAACCCTGCGTATCCTGGATAAGGGGGTCCGTGCGTCCGGATTTTTTCATCAGGTCATAGGCGCGCTGACTGTATTGAAGCGCATCGGCTGGCCGTGATGGCTTTACCGAATCCACGAGCATGCACGCCAGGTTATTCAACTGTTCGGTGTTATCCGGCTGCATGGCGAGCACCAGCTTGCTCATCGCAACCGCCTTTTCATAGTCTGGAGGATTGCTGACCATATTGAGCATCGAAGCCCATCGCGCGGCATCGAGCTTTTCATCAGGGGTCAATTGCGATCCTGCGGAGGTGGCGGCCTGCGTCATGATCTGAGCCGCTTTAGTGTCGTCACCCTTGGCATGCTGAAGATAGCCATCAAACAACTGCCACCGTGCATCGGCAGCGATCTTTCCTGATGCATCCTGCAAAGCAGCATCGGTTTGGCCGGTCGCCGTGGCGGTTTGGACCAGGGCCATGATTGAATCTGAGCTGGCCGTCGCATCGGGAGCGTTCATCCCTGCGACAAGCTCTGCATGCGCGACCTCAGGCTGATTCAAAAGATGCGCCGCCATCGCGCGGTGCATGTGCACCCACATGGGCGCATTCTTTTGCTGGGCCATTTGCTGGGTAAGGCTCATGACCTGATCTGGCTGTTTGGCCCAGAGCAACGCATCGACGTAATTTTCGATAATCGTCTGATTGTTTGGCTCAAGCTTGAGAGCGGCCTGATAAGCTGCGATGCACTGCCCTGCATCTCCGCGCGACTGCCACATCTTGGCCGCCGCCATCTGCCAGGTTGGATCGCTCTGCATGATAGGATCAGCCAGCGCGGTGTTGATCAATTGTTGCACATCATCCCAGCGCGGCGGAGTCGCCGTGGAATCCAACTGAATCAATTTCAGGCGCACGTCGCGATTCTTCGGCTGAGCAGCAATCGCCTGCTGGAGCTGGGTAATTGCCGAATCCCAATCGTTGCGGGTCTGATAAATTTGCGCCAATTCGTAGCGTGTATCGATATTGTTCGGATCATCCTGCAGCACGGCCTGCAAATCATGAGTTGCCCCGTCGATATCGGGTGATGCCTGATTCATTCTCGCGACCGCGCGAAAATAGAGCGCGGTATCATTCTTGGGATTCTTCGCGAGCATATCGGTGGCGGTCTGCATCACCGTATCAATCTTGCCTTCGGCGGCTTCGATATTGAGCAGCTGCTTCTGTAAGTCCGGTGAATTCGGATTCTTCGCCAGCAACGCCTGCACGATGGGCTCGGCCTGCGCCTCGCGGTGGGCTGCGATCAGAATCTTCGCTTTCTCTGCATCGATTTCCGGGGTTTCCAGAAGAGGATCGAGCAGTGCGAGGGCTTTGTCTGGCTCGCCGCGCTCGGAGAGCAGCGCCGCGAGTTCCATGCGATATTGCACGCCGCCGCCTTTATCCAGCGCTTCATGCATGGCGGTCTCGGCGAGGTCCATCTTGTTAAACTGCCGGTAGAAATCCGCCACGATGGCGTAGGTCTGCGGATCGTCCATCCACTGGGGCTGTGCGATCATTCGATTCATCGCAGCCTGACCGGAAGCAAAATCCTTGTTCGCCAGAGACAGTTCACCGGCAAGCTCGAAGAACCCTCGATTGTCAGGCCATTTCTGCATGCCGTCCGCGATCAACTTTTGTAATTTATCGATGTATGGTTGTGCACCAGAATTATCGTTCTGCTGCAGGCGATAGGTCGCGGCCCGCAGATAGGCGACTCCCAGTGCATTTTGAGCACTAGCGTCATTCGGCTTTGCGTTGGCTTCGGCTTCGCGCGCCGTGATGGCGAGCGTGCCATCCCCATATTTAAGGGAGTGCTCGATCTCCATCTCCTTGAACAACGGCTCATCAGCATTGGCCCGACGTGCCTGCGCGATGTAGCGCGCCGCATCCTGCGGACGATTCAAAGCGTAATAGCAATTGATCAATCCCTGAATTGATCGCAGATTGTTATTTTGTCGTTCCAGCGCATCGAGATATTTGTCAATCGCTTCCTGATAGCGACCTTCCGCTTGCAGTGCCTCGCCCATCGCCACATAACCGCTGGCAAACTCGGGCATCTTAACGATTATCTGATTGGCCAGATCAATCGCCTGATCATAATTTCCACGCGCCAGTTCTAACTCCTGTTGATAAATTAGAGCGTTATCGGGGCTTGCCTTGCTTAATCGATCCAAATACTTCTGGGCATCATCCCATTTCTTTTGAATGAGATAATTGGCAAAGCGCATTTCCAGCACTTGCGGATCATTGGGCGCCAATTGCTCTGCTTTATCCAGATGCTGCATGGCTTCATCTGGCTTTTCCTGCTGCCGGGCGATCTCATACAACTGAATCTCTTTTGATGCGGGCGACAGCTTAGACTGCTCAACCGCCTGCTGGGCGATCTGGGCGCGCTGCTGCGGGGAGGTCGCCAGGGCCTGCTGTTTCATCAGCTGCAGCGCCTGTTCGTTGGGATGTGCGCTCATTGCCTCATCAACCAGCTTCAGTGCTGCATCGCGCTGGTTATTCTGCAGATAGAGTTGGCATAGCCATTCCACGCTGGCCAGATCATTTGGATTGGCCTGATGAATCTTCTCTACAAGCCGCGTGGCATCGGACAAGTCCTTTAACTTTTGCGCAAGCTGCGCTTTGACCGCCTGTTCGCGAACGGTTTTCTCAGGAAGTTTGGCGTAAAGAGACTTGGCATGGTCGAGATTTCCTTGCGCAATATCAGAGGTGATCCGCAGTTCTATCACCGAAGGATTGTTGGGAAGGATACGCTCGAGCATCTGAATATGCGGCTCGGCGTCCTTGGCGTCATTCTCTTCCAAAAGCAATTCGGTCAGCATGAACCGTGGGGGCAGATAGCCGGGATTGGCATCGAGAATCTGCTTGAACATTTTCCGCGCCTGACCGGTCTGGCCCACGTGCCAGTAAGTCATCGCCAGTGCGTTAGTCAGCTCAATATCAAACTGGCCCTGGTGCTGATAAGCCGCCTGCGCTTTTTCCAGCGCCTGAATTGCTTCGAGTTGCTTTCCCTGCAACTGCAAAATTCGCCCGTGCAGTTTTAATGTCTGCGGCGTCTCACCTGCTTCATCAACGAGTTTAGTGTAGTCATCCTGCACCTCGGTGAGCAACTGGGCCTTCTTGGCTGGATCGGTTTCGGTCGCGCATTGATCGCAGCGAATTTCCGCCAGCTCATTGAGCAAGCTCATCTGCTGATATTTGACCAAGCCTACTTTTACCCCAGGCTGAATCGAGTTGGGGCTGGTAGGTGCGGTCAGAACGGCCACTGCATCGGCCCACTTGCCTGGGGTCTGCTTGATAAACCTTGCATAGAGCAAACGCCCTTCGAGGGAGTCGGGGCGATTTTTCAGTAACTGCTTGGCTAGCTCAATGCCCTGGCTTTCCTGGTTCAAATCCGCATGCACTTCGATGGCCAGCACCGCCAAATCTTCATAATTGCTCGATGCTGGATCAAGAAGCGATTGCCCATGTTCCAGATTGGCAATGCACTGCTTGCGAAGATCGCCGAGGGTCTTGCTCCACTTGTCCACATCGGCCTGCGATAATCCGGTCTGCTCTGCGGCAGCCACGCGCATTTGCAGCGCGCGCAAAATAGTTCCATCAATCTGCGCCGCATGAATATAAACATCCGCACTCTTCGGTTGCTTCTTGAGCGCATCGTCAAAGGTCCCGAGCGCCAAATTGCGTTGCCGATCTGATTCGTCGGTATCATTCTGCTGCCCGGCTGCCTGCGAGAGCCGCAGCCGCGCTTGGGCCATGATCATCATCGCCTGCACATTGGTCGGATCATCTTCGTAAACTTTTTGCAGATCTTTGAGTTGGCTCTCAAGCTTCACGGGGTCCGTCGCGACGCCGCCCAGATAGGCTTCCACAGGCGCCATCTTCACCCAAGCGGCAGCATTCTTATCGCTCGGATCAACTTTGTGCAGTTGCTCGGCGTACTTGGCGAGAAGATTCAGCGTCTCGGGATGCACGCCCATCTGCATCTCCTGCCCGAGCACATTCACCAGGCGAGTCAAAGCCGGAGCATAATTGGGATCAACCTCCAGTGCTTTGCGCCACGTTCCCACCGCTGACCCCAGCAATTTGGGATCAGCAGGAGTCTCCTTCATGTAAACATCGCCCAGCTTTACTGCATATGCTGGATTCTGTGGCTTGCTGTAATTAAACGCCCGCCCGTAATCCTGCCCGGCTTCTTCCAGGTTGCCGGCTGCTTCCTGCTTTTCTCCTAGATCTGCGTAGTAGGATGCTCCATGAAAATGCAGTCGCTTGAGCACCACTGCTGCTACCAGCGCGCCACAAATTACCAGCGTCACAATCACCAGAAATTTCTTATTAACCCGTCGAGCCATGTTACCTCTGTTTAGTCCTTATGCCGCGAAGCCTGCGCAGTCTTATCCGTATACATTCCTCAATGTGCATTCACTTTGGTCCAGTCTGGCCAGGATTTCTCTATCTCCGGCATTGCATAGGTTAGAAAATCGGTCATCACGGATGCCGACTTGGCATGATCGCCCATGATCGTCATCAATTCGATCTTGGCATAGAAGCCGTATTTCTGTCGCAGGTCCTGTAATTTCCAGCGCACATCCAGTGGACTCGAGGTGTAAATGTCATTTACACGAAAAAAATACGCGACATTCATGGGCTCTGAAGCGCGACGGCCAGTTTGGTCTTCGAAGTGAATGTATCGTGCTTCGGTATTCCGCCCCGGTCCGGTAACCCAGTTCACCGTGTCGTATGCAGACGGCTCGTATCCGTCAGCGATATAGCACCGATCCGGGATATGAGCGACCGTGTCGACCATGCCGGTGTAATATGTAACTGCCAGTTGCACAGCAGAGCCGGGCTTTTCCACTGCCAGCTCCCGCGCCATTCCCTGCTGGCGATTGGCATCCATATCCGCGAATTTATCGATGACATCCTGCGGCACCTGACGGCTGTCGACATACCAGCGGAAAATATATTGCTTGGTTCCGAGTGTCTGCTCGATATCCGCTTCCAGAGGCTCATCCTTGCTCACCTGCACCCAAGGGCCGAGGTGTGAGTCGATCATTGTTAATGGGCGAGCGATGGGCACCGATTGCTTCTGAAAATGGAGCTTAAGCGTTGCCGTCGCGGTGGTGAGTGTGATTGCCGCTAAAGCGATCACGACGCAGGCGATGATAAAGGGGGCATTGCTTTGGCCCGCACTATTCCAACCCCAGTTGGCAAATCCGCCGGATGAGCCGGGCCGCCCCCGGCCCGGAATTCCGAGGCGAGAACGCCCCGGCTCTCGCTCAGCTCTATTCTGCATTCTGCATTCTGCATTCTGCAATGTTTGCATTTTCTGCATTCTCTAAGTCCCCTCTCGATTTGGGCGCGGAATGCGCACGATCAAGTCATCGCTCTTTTTCTTTGCCGTCTGCTCCGCGGTCGCTTCATCGATAAAAAGTTGATCCAGGAACCAGCCCGTGCCCAGGATCAGCAAAAAGCCGGGGATCACGAGGATAACCCATCCAGTAGTCGCATGCGCAAACCCCTGCGAAAGTTGCGAGCTGATGTAGTGATCCATGTCTGCCTGGATGGAAACCCGCATTACATTGCAGAAAACCGCGATAGGGATCGCGAACAGAGTCATCAGTATTTTCTGCCAGAGTGGCCGATCCGATAAGAATGCTACCGCTGCACCCACGGTGATAAAGGTCATGAGCGACCGCATCCCCGCACACGCCTCAGCGACATTCAATCCATGCCATTGCCCGGCGCGATCCAGCATAAAAATCTTGGTTCCGGACAGCTCAGCATCCACTCCGCTAATCGAAAGAAAATGCACCGCCACCCACGCTGCCAATTGCTGTAATGGCGAAGCAACCCAACTATAAACCAGTCCGGGCCAGGGAATCCCGCAAACCAGAAAAACAATCGGGAACCACGCCACCTTCATGACTTCCCACCCGCACTGGTAAAGCACCAGACCAAAGATCGCAAAGACCATCCCCAGGTCTTTCAGATAATCATTCTGGCCCGGCCAGATGCCATAACCTGTAATTAAAATTCCAAAAACCAGCGTTCCGAGTCCCCAATTAAACGCTGCGATTAATACGCTCCAGATGAGCAGAGCGCGTCCCACGATTGAAACCATCAGCCCGGCCTGCACGAGCGATTCACGCATCTCCGCAGCGAAACCTGTTGCCCAAAGAGCTAAACCTAATATTGCTAATATCACCGCGCCTCTAAGCCGAATACGATCCCAATCGACAATCCTCACCGGCTTTATTTGCGCTCGCAAAAGCGCATCGCGATTTACATATAAAAAATAAATTCCGATGATCGGAATGATCATCGTGTGCCCCCAGTTGGGGTCGCCTGTGGGCAATAGTGGACTGGTTTTAAGCCAAAGGCGATGCAGCGAAACCGGGTAGAACAGCCAGAACATCAGCCCGGTCAGCACCAGGATTTTGGTCCAAACCGAGCGTGACAAGCCGACAGGAGAATTGGGGAGCGTATTGGTACTCAACGGGCTGAACCCTTTGTTGACAAAGTTGCATTATTGAAGGCTCCGCCTAACTCACATTCAAACTTACGAATCGGCTTTGTACCCGGTTCACATTACAAGCTCTCTGAAAACCGAGAATTACGCACTTCGTAGGGGCGGCTTAAGCCGTCCAAATCGGTCTGAACAACCAAGAATGATACATTCGAGGTAGAGCCGGGCCGTCCCCGGCCCGGGATTAAACCAGCGCGATTTTCCACAACCAATTATGGCCGACGCCCAATTTCTGCTTCAGTGTTGAAGTTCTTGTCGTAGATAAACCCGAAGCCATAGGTAATACGATATCCATTGCGAACTGCTGCGATAAAGGGCGCAAGGATATTCGTACCCACGTTAATGGTGTCGTTGGGCTTGATGAAAATATCCGGGTCTTCGCCAGCGAAGATGCGATCGAGGTCCACCTCAGCAAAGACTTCTTTATCGCCGGAGATTCGCCGCACGATTTCGCTGCGTTCCGGGATCGCCAATTGGTCGAACATCCCTGCCGCCACGATTGCCTGCTTGAGCGTTACGCGCTGCCCGACGATCTGGTAAACGCCGGGGCGATTCACATGCCCTGCTACGTAATAGACACCCTGGGCCGGTCCCGGGATATAAATCATGTCGCCGGGGCGAATCACGATGTTGTAGCGCATGTTGCCGTTTTTCAATTCTCCCAGTGGTACGCGAATTTCTTTCCACTGCGTCGAGCCGGCGGGATAATTAAAGGTGAATCCTTCATCCGCCGGTTGCGTGGTCGCGGTTGCGGCCAACTGCATTCCAGGCGCAGTGGTCGGCTGCACGACCGGCACGCCGCCGACTTGCTGATTCTGTCCTTCCAGACTGACTACGCTTCCCTCGCCAGGTTGCGTGGTAGATGAAGCGGCGGCAACGGTCGGAGCTGTTGAGGCGGCTGGCGTTTCAGCGGTCACGGTCGGAGCGGGTGCGGGTGTTTGTGTCGTTACAGTGGGTTGGGATGCCGCAGGCGCATTGGTTTCTGCTGGCGTTGCGGTTGTGACAGTCGCGGGCATCGTGGATGCATCGGCTGGCTGCACCATCGTATCTTGCGTCACTCCACCGCCGGGAATGTTGCCTTCGTTATTCTGTTTTGTTGCAGGTGAAGTGCTCGGAGGATTGCCAAAAGGCTGGCTCGTGGCAGGTTCAATACCTTCGGTGGTCGGAGCGGGCGGTTCCAGATCCGAAGAACTGGCCGAAGGCGCGGTGCTGGGTGTCAGCACGTTGAAAGGCGCTTCGGTGGGGGCTGCTGAGGATTGGCTTGGCTGAGTAGCGGGAGTGGCAGGATTGGCGGCGTTTTCGTTGTTATGGATAGGCCGCATCACATAAAGCGTATCCGATCCCAATGGTGAGTCGCCGGCAATCACCAAGGCATCCAGAACGCGGAAATTGTTATTCAAAATCGGATACTGCCCCGGATGCGCAACAGCGCCATAGACGGTGAAAATCTTGCCGCGCGATTCGATAACCTGCACGGAAACCTGCGCGTTTTCAATTAATTTGGCGTCGCGATATGCCTGAATGATGGCTTGCTCGAGTTCCGATTCGGTCTTGCCGGAAGCGGGAATCTGTCCCACCGATGGCAGCGTAACATTGCCCGATTCCGTAACCCGCTCCTGGCGCGGCGTCTCCACGCCGGGGCCGAGCAGGTCGCTGACCGTGATGTTCAAAAGATCGTTTGGAGCAATACGATAATCCGTATCGCTGGGGACCAGATCCGCTGGCGTGGGATCGACCGCTAGCGAGAATTCGTCTTCGGGTTGTTCAACGCCAATATCGAGCTTGTTCAGGATGGGAACCACCAGGGCATGCGATTGCCAACGGCCCGTGGCGGTAGGATCGAAAAAGCCTTTCGGATCATGGTCGCTGTTGCACCCGAAGGTGAAAAGGAGCACAGAGGATATGGTGGCAGCACCGATGAGTTTTCGGGTGAGCCTGTGAGATGCAAGATGCAAGACCGTGCTCCTTTCGCTTCTCGTTTACTCCGTGAAACATCAACGGAGGCGAGGATAGTTTCAACCGAACATATTTTCCGCCGTCGGAAGGTTAATCCGGGCAGACTGGGTCGAGTTTGGCCGTGCGTTGTAAAACACGCGAGGCCGCTTTGCAAGCTTTCGCTGCCACATTTCTTGGGCTATACTCGGCAATCCAATGCAGAAGGATGAAGGAACAGGGGTCAAAAGATTATTGGAC
>DASXDR010000056.1:0-25798 GCA_036490535.1 Tepidisphaeraceae bacterium
CTCAATCTTTTTCCACTGCTCATCCGTGAGTTCAGAATCGTGTCGTGACATGAAAAAGACTCCTTTCCATGTCACATTTAATCATAACTGTTTCCATTGCGCGAATTTATCGTGCGATAGGTTTTGAAACAGGTTCTAGTATTATATCGACGATCATAGGAATAACGCTCTTCCAATTGCTTCGCCGGATTGATGTATTTTCTTTTGTAAGATGGACTTGTCAACAAAAAAGCAAAAAATATTGGAAAGGGGTTTTCGCGAGGGGCGATAGGGATCTGAGAGTTGCTCGCGACTTGTAGAGTCGTGGCTATGATCTTGATCGATGAAACTGATTATTGAACTTGAAGATGTTTCGCTGCGGCGCGGCGAGCAATTGATATTGGATCGGATTAATTGGATGGTGGAGCGGGGGAGTTGTGCGGCGATTCTCGGGCATAACGGGAGTGGGAAGAGCACGATTGCGCGGATTGTGGCGTGTCATCTTTGGCCGACGAGTGGGAAAGTGGCGGTGCTGGGGGAAACATTTGGGGAGGCGAATTTGCCGGAGCTGCGGCATCGGATTCGGCTGGTGCAGCCGGCGGGGCCTTATGATATTGATCCGTCGCTGACGGCGCGCGAGGTGGTGCTGACGGGATTTTTCGGGACGTTGAATTTGTATGATCGGGTTAGTGAAGAGCAGATTGCGGCGGCGGAGGAGCAACTGGGGCGGCTGGGGATGAGCAAATTTGCGGGGCATACTTATGCGACGTTGAGCAGCGGGGAGAAGGTGCGGAGTTTGATCGCACGGGCGCTGGTGACTAAGCCGGAGTTGCTGCTGCTGGATGAGCCGACGGCGGGGCTGGATTTGCTGGCGCGCGAGCAGGTGTTGGCGACGGTGCAGAGATTGGCGGGGCAATTGACGATTCTGATGATCACGCATCACGTGGAAGAGCTGCTGCCGGCGACGTCGAATGTTTTGCTTTTGCGGCAGGGGAGGGTGGTGGCGCGGGGGAGCATGGAAGAGGTTTTGACGAATGAGAATTTGAGTGCGGCATATGATTGTGCGGTGCAGGTGAGGAAAAGCGCGGGGAGGTTTTATGCGGAGGTTTCGCCGGAGGCGTGGAAGGAAATCGTATAAATTCAAAATTTTAAATCCGAAATACGAAATACGAAACAAATCCAGAGCAAGGGACAAGGGACAGGGCGGCAAGGGACAAGGGAAATCCTAAGCCAGAAACTGTTTTGAATTTATCTCTTCGTGCTTCGAATTTGTTTCGGATTTCGGGTTTCGGATTTAGGATTTGGAATGATCACAATGATCACTTCTTTATTCGAAGATACGGGGGTACTGCTCGCAAGCGAACGGGCTAACGGGAGTTTGGGGGCAACTTCTAAAGAAATGAAACGGTATAATGGTTGAGTATGTCTAATCTGATTGAAAAGCAGGTCCTTTATGACGGCAAAAAGATCAAGCTTGAGATTCATCACCTGGAGGATGAGCAGGGTAAGCGGCATCAGCGCGAGGTGGTGGTGCATCCGGGGGCGGTGGTGGTGTTGCCGTTTTTGACTCCGGAGCGGATTGTGATGGTGCGGAATAAGCGCTACGCGGTGGGGCAGATTTTGCTCGAGCTGGTGGCGGGGACGCTGGAGAAGGGGGAGATTCCAATGAACTGTGCGGGGCGGGAATTGCGGGAGGAGACGGGGTATCTGGCGGGGCGGCTCAAGCCGATCGCGAACTTTTTTTCTTCGCCCGGTGTGTTGAGCGAAAAAATGTACGCCTTTGCGGCCTATGATCTGCGCAAGAGTCAGCAGGAGTTGGATGAGGGCGAGGAATTGGAAGTGGTGGAGATGGATTTCGCCGAGGTGGTGAAGATGTGCCGCAATGGGGAGATTCATGATGCGAAGACGATTGCAACGGTGCTGATGTATGAAAAAGGCAATGCAGAAGGATGAATGCAGAATGATGAATAGAAGTCAGGAGCCAGAATCCAGAAGCCAGAAGAACGCCTCTACTATTCTGGATTGTGGCTCTTGGCTCTCGTTTTTTTAATTCAGCATTCTACATTCATCAATTTTGCATTCGATTTTTTATGGCCTGGCAAGATCGAGCTTATAACCAGGGAGGAGATTACCGCTCGGGCGATATGCGGATGGGATTTCCCGTGCCCACGCCGATGTCGATTGCGGTGATGGTGGCATGTTTTGTGGTTTTTGTTTTGCAGTCGATGTCGCCGGCGGTGACGGATTGGGGGGCTTTCACTTTTGCTTATGGTCTGGCGTGGAAAGAGCCGTGGCGATGGATTGCTTATCAATATCTGCATGGGGGAGAGAGCCATATATTCTGGAATCTACTGGGGATTTATTTTTTCCTGCCGCCCCTGGAGCGGATTTGGGGGCCTTGGAAGGCATTCGTATTTTATACATTGGGCGGAATCGCAGCGGGATTGGCCTATGGGCTGCTATCTCTGCAAACGGCGCATCTTTATCCACTCATTGGAGCCAGCGGGTCGATCATGGCTTGCCTTGGAGCGGTGGCGCTGCTCTTTCCTGAGATGGGGATTTGGCTGATTGTGATTGTGATTCCGATCCGCGTGATGGCTCTTCTGTATGGGTTATGGTTTGCCCTGACGGTTATTGCGAGCCATGAATTGTCCAACGCAGCGCATCTCGGCGGACTGGTATTTGGGGTGATAGCGCCGCTGTACGGGGTGCGAATGGTGCGGAAGTTTCAATCGCGTTATGAGCACATGCGCGCGCAAAACAAATTTAATCAGGAACGGGCGGATGAGGAACTGGTAGATCGTATTTTGCAGAAGGTTCACGATAGCGGGATGAACAGCCTCTCGCGCGGCGAGCGCCGGGCGCTCAAGCAAGCCACCGAACGGCAACGGGTGTCGGAGATTTCGCGAGGGCGGAAAGGTTACTGAATAGAGTCGCCGATGGTGTCGACGGATCGTTCGGCTCGTGAAGACCACTGATACCATCGGCGGCTTTATTGCGATAGAATCGGTTGCAAATGAACGACGCTGCTTTTCAACAATGCATCAATCCAGATTGTGCAACCAAGTTTGCGGTTGATGAGGTCCACGTGGCCTGCACCAAATGCGGCAGCCTGCTGGACATCAATTATGAATGGTCGCGACTGCCCGTGCCAAAATCGCTTTCATTCTTTGAGCATCGCTGGGCGACCAAGGGGACGGAAATCGAAGGAAAACTGGATTTTTCCGGCGTCTGGCGGTTTCGGGAGCTGTTGCCATTTTATAAAAATGAAGGACAAGTGGTAACGATCGGCGAAGGCCGCACGCTGCTGCAACGAGCGGATTTGCTGGCCAAGTTCATGGGCATGGGGCAGGGAAAATTGATGCTCCAGTACGAGGGGTTGAACCCTTCCGGCTCGTTCAAAGACAACGGCATGACGGCCGCGTTCACTCATGCGAGAATGGTCGGCGCGCACAAAGTGGCGTGTGCATCGACAGGGAATACCAGCGCATCGCTGGCGCTATTTGCGAGCCTGGCGCAGATGAAGGGAATTGTCTTCATCGGCTCAGGGAAAATTTCATTTGGAAAATTATCGCAGGCGCTCGATTACGGAGCACTGACTCTACAGATCCAGGGTGATTTTGATGACTGCCTGCGGCGGATTCGGCAAATCGCGGTGGATCGCCCGGAAGTTGGCATTTACTTGATGAACAGCGTCAATCCATTCCGCCTCGAAGGGCAGAAGTCGATCATGTATCGGATTCTGGAGGCGCGTGATTGGCAGCCGCCGGATTGGGTGATTGTGCCCGGCGGAAATCTGGGGAATTGTTCCGCGTTCGGAAAAGCTTTTGCGGAATTGAAACAGCTCGGATTGATCAATCGTGTCCCGCGCCTGGCTGTGATTAACGCAACGGGCGCCAATACATTGAATGAATTGCATTCGCGCCAGAGCGTGCGATGGAACGCGGGCCGATACGAAAAGTCCAAGGTGCAGGGCCTCTATGCCAGCATGGACGAGAGCAACTATAAGCCGCACACAGTCGCCAGCGCGATCGAAATTTCCCGCCCGGTGAATCTGCCTAAGGCGCTGCGGGCATTGGATTTCATGAACGGTGTGGTGCGCGAGGTCGACGATGAAACCATTCTGGAATGGCGCGCCGCAGTCGCTCGCTATGGCTTCGGTTGCGAACCCGCCAGCGCTGCGAGTGTGGCCGGCCTGAATCTTTTGATGAAGGAAGGCCTGATTTCAAAGAGCGATGATGTCGTCTGCATTTTGACTGGCCATGAATTGAAAGACCCGAACGTGACGGTGCTCTATCACACGGGTGTGGATACCAAAGCCGTCCAGGATCAGGCCCCGCGGACCAAGCCACACGGCAAACTTTCCAATCCCCCCATTCCGGTCGCGGACGATCTGGATGCAATCTTAAAAGCACTTGAGAGGTGATAAAAATGGCAATATCAATTGGTATTTCTGGCGCTACCGGACGAATGGGTCGAAGATTAATCGCCCTTTCCAAGGAAGCAGATTTAAAAGTAGTCGCAGCAACAGGAAAGGCGGGAAGCCAATTTGAAAAACAGGATGTGGGGCGATTGGCGGGGATAGGGGATTTGGGTGTTGCGATTCAGTCGGATTTGACGCAAACGCCGCGCGTGCTGATTGATTTTTCTTCTCCAGAAGGCATGCGGCATTGGTTGAAAGTGTGCCGTGATAAAAAGATTGCCATGGTGATTGGCACCACCGGCCTTTCGGCATCGGATCACCCGCTGATTGATCAGGCAGCTGCGGATATCGCTGTGCTCCAATCGCCTAACATGTCGCTGGGTGTGAATCTGCTTTTCAAACTGGTGACTGATGCAGCTAAAATACTGGGGGATGATTACGACATCGAAATTGTCGAAGGGCATCATCGCTTCAAAAAAGATGCGCCCAGCGGAACCGCGATGGGGGTTGCGGATGCAATTTTGCGGGCGACAGGGAAATCAAAAGATTCGCTTATCTTCGGCCGACATGGCGAAATCGAGCGCAAACGCGGCGAAATTGGGGTGCATTCATTGAGAATCGGCGACGAAGTCGGGCAGCATACCGCCTATTTCGCAGCTCTCGGAGAACGTCTGGAATTAAAGCACGTGGCAACCAATCGTGACACTTTCGCACACGGCGCGCTCCGCGCGGCCAAATGGATAGCGGACAAAAAGCCGGGCCGGTATACAATGCGGGATGTGTTGGGAATTTAAAAGCCGTATGAAGAGCAAGAAACGGTGAAGGTGAGAAGGGGGGAATTGTATGGGCAAAGACAATCCAAAATTTTCTCCCCGGATCAATAATCGCCGGGCCCTGCACGAATTTTTTATCACGGCCAAGATCGAGTGCGGCATTGTCCTACAAGGCTCGGAGGTAAAGAGCCTCCGCGCCGGCAAGGCTTCATTACAGGAATCATTTGCCACAATAGATCGCGGGCAATTGGTTTTGCATCAATGCCATATCGATCCCTATGAAAAAGCGACGCTGGCGTGGAACCACACGCCGGTGCGCGCTCGATTGTTGCTTGCGCACAAAAGAGAGATTCGGCGGATTGCCGATGAGATCAAGCAGGGGGGGATGACGCTGATCCCGCTGGCGATTTATTTCAAGGATGGCAGGGCGAAAGTGGAATTAGGACTGGCCATGGGGAAAAAGATGCACGATAAGCGCGCATCAATCAAGAAGCGCGAAATGGATCGGGAGATTCGCCGGGCAACTTCGCGATGAGCAGTTTAATGATCCCGCATCTTTGCTTGCGACCTGGCACTGCTTCACCTACGCACAATTTGCTTTATAAGTCGCTTAAGAATCATTCCGTCATGTGATCCGTATCGCTATCCGTCGCGAAGTTGGCGAAACGAGACGATTGCACCGCTTTGGAGGCATCGTGGTACATGCCTTGAGCGCGATTGCGAAGATGTCTGCCTTTTTGCGTGACAGCTTCAGTGGCGCTGCGCACGCCGCTGGTGGCTTGGTCGCGAAGATAACCACGGCGCCGGCGGCCCGAATCCGGATCGAGAACGTACATCACAGCTGCTCCGAGCAATGAGCAACCAATCGCAGTAATTGCCACGGGCATGAGCGAAGAGGATTGCTCTTGTTGCGGCAGCGCCTGGGAAATCCTGTCCATAGCATCGTTAGCGGTATCGCTGGCGGCGCTGCTGACGGTTTCTTTAACCCTGCCAAGACTCTGGCCTGCCTGCGACGCGGCTTGCGTGGCCAGACGCATAGCACTCTGACGACGATCGCTGCCCGAGGCGGGATCGAGGAAATACATCACTACCGCCCCCACCCCGAGTCCGCCTAGCAGCCACCCGCCAATACTCAGGGCGAGGTTGCCAGAAGGTTTATCTGTTGCCGCACGTTTGTTTTGATAAAGACTGCTCATGATGGTTCTCCGTTTTGACTCGTTGGTACTTTCCTTATGATGAGCGCACTTGCAAATTTTGCCAACGTCTAATTTCTGTGAAGTCGAGCAAATATCGGACCGTCCACGGCTGGATCGCTGGTTTTGGGTCGCGATGTTGATCACTGCCATGGTGGTAATCCCCCGCTGCGTGCTCGTGACACGCGCGCATTCCGAATCGGTCGATGAGCCCGCTCATGTCGCGCGGGGACTCGCATTCGTATATGGCAACCCCGGGCATAAATTAATTGAGATGAACGATCCACCTTTCGGCGATGTGCTGATTGTTCTGCCCATGGTGGTGATGGGAGCCAATCCCGCCGATCCAATTGTCTGGCAAAACTGGCCGGGCGGAAAGCCGGCGAATCAACCAACATTGCGGCCGGATTTGGCTAAACGCCTGCGCACTATTCGCACGGAAGTTTTCTACGGATATGCCCATTCGCCAGAAGCGCTGCGCATGGGGATCGCTATCTGGCTGGCGATATTGTTCGTCCCCTTCGGGGGATTGGTGTTCCACATTGCCCGACGAATTTATGGATTGCACGCCGGATGGCTCGCCCTAGCCATGTTGCTGATTGATCCGACTTTCGCAGGCCACACCGGAATCGCCACCCTGGATGTCATTGGCGTTGAAGCCATCACGCTGGCGTGCCTTATGCTCTGGCGGTACTGGGAAAAACCGACGCGGAGAAGATTAATCGTCGCTGCAATGACAGTCGGATTAGCGTTTGCGATCAAGCACACAGCTACGGCGCTGCCGATGATTCTGGTGGGATATGGGATAGCGTTTTGGCGAAGCCGGAAGTCAGAAAAATCGGCAGGGAAATCTTCTGGCTCCTGGCTTCCGGCTTCACACTTCTCTGCTAATTGGCGACCATTCATCAACAACGCAGGATTATTCCTGCTCGTCTTCGTCCTTGTTATCTGGGCTTCTACCCTCTTCGACTTTTCCCCCCCGCGCAACTGGATGTGGCCCATCAGCTATAAATCTGGCGGCGGATTTAAGATACTGCGCGATTTCCTGGACCCGCTTTTGGATCGGTCTTGGCCGGGAGGGACGTATATTGGGTCGTTTCTCGGTGGGATGACTCATGCACACCGCGGCCACTGGGGTTTTCTCTGGGGCGAAAATCGCGCTCCTGGCGGATGGTGGTACTATTTCCCGGTCGTCGCGACATACAAAATTCCCGTCGGATTTTTCTTCATCTTTCTGCTGGCGGTTATTTCTCTGATCTGGATTCGCCCTCGCTTTGAGGAATGGCTGATCGTAATTCCCATCTTCGTTTTTTGTGCCATGCTGTTTATCACCAAGATCGATATCGGCTTCCGCCATTTTCTGCCCGCGTTGGTGTTCATTTATATCCTGGCAGCGCGGTGCGTTGCACCGCCGCTAAATAGAAGGGTATGGATAGTTGCATTGGGATGGATTGGATGTGGCTCGGCTGCGGCGCATGTGATCTCCTATCACCCGGATTACATGTCCTATATCAATTTCCCCCGCAAAGAAGTGTGGCGCGACATTGGCGATTCCAACATTGACTGGGGCCAAACCATCAAACAAGTCGGCCCTTGGCTCGATGCGCACCCGACCAATCAGCCAGTCTATCTCGCCTGTTTTCTCAATGAGATGCCGATTACCTTTTACCTCGATCATCGCGTGATCGTGACGCGCGCAGCGTTGGGAATTCCGCACCACGGCATTTTGATTATCTCGCCAAATCTGGTCGATTCGATTTACGACTGGTATGACTCCTACGCAGCACTGCGTAGCCAAAAGCCTATCGCTATCATTGGCCATTCCATGCTGGTTTACGATCTGAATCGGATGCACCAGCCATGAATCCAATCGCCCGACCCAGCTTGGATCGCTATTTCTGGCTGGCGGTGGTCATCACGGCATTGGTGGTAATTCCTCGCTCGGCAATGATCAGCCGAGCACATTCGCCGAGTTGTGATGATCAATTTCATCTACGCCGCGGGCTGGATTACATCTGCGGGAATCCATCCGGCATGCTTATTCCCGCTACCGATCCCCCCGTAGGTCAGGGGATCATGGCATTGCCCATGGTGCTGACCGATTCGCTGCCGGGCAATCCGATTCATTGGCAGACCATGCCCGATCCTACCAAGGCCAGAGTGAATATCGAAAACCAGCCCAGCAATCCTGCCCTCGCCGCGCGGCTGCGTGCCGCCCGGCGCGACGTGCTTTATGGCCATCGCCTCACCGTGGATATACTGGAGCTCCTCGTCGCAATCTGGAAGGCGATTTTATTCGTTCCCTTTGCCGGATTGGTTTTTCATTGGTGCAGGGAGCTTTACGGCTTGGCATCTGGATATCTCGCGCTCGGCTTGCTTCTGGTTGATCCCACCTTCGCGGCACACATCGCGATTGCAGCGCCTGATACGCTCGGTGTAGAGACGATTCTGCTGAGCTGCTATTGGATCTGGCGATATGTCGAACGGCCAAGTTTTGGCCGAATGCTATTGGCAACATTTGCGATTGCCGTCGCGATGCTCACCAAGCACACCGCAGCGCCGCTACCCATTATCGCACTGGTTTACGCCGCCGTATTTTGGTTTCGAGAAAGGAAAACTGGTGATCCCATCCGATGGCGAACCAGAATCGACCAGATTTTAATCGGCGCTCTATCGCTCTTCTTTTTCATCTGGGCACTTCTGAAGTTCGACCTATCCGCGCCGATCGATTCCGTAACGCACATCTGGGCCCAAGCGAACAGTTATTCGCGCTGGCTATTTCCAGTACTGACCGTGCCTTGGCCGGCAGGAAGATACGTCGGATTACTGATGGAAGCCGTGCACGAAAATGGCCCGTTCCGCTGGGCCTATTTGAACGGCCACGCCAAAGTAGGGGGGTGGTGGTATTACTTTCCCGCGATCGCCGCATACAAAGTACCGCTCGGTTTTTTTGTAATTTTTGTTCTGGCAATTTTTTCGCTGTTATGGGCTCGACCGAAATGGCGAGAGATGAGTCTGTCCTTGCCGTTGGTCATCTTCTGCTACATCTTTTTTTCCAGCGGAACGAACGTGGGCTTTCGGCATTTTCTACCTGCTTACATCTTCATTCTCATGCTGGCCTCGCGCACATTTTCAACGTTCCCTGGCCTGAGCGTGGCCGAAGGCGTCGTTATTCGTTCAGCCTTCTCCATTTTCATTTGGCTATGTGTACTTGGTTCATGGTTTCACACCCTGACCTTCGGCCCCGATTATCTTTCCTACGTGAATTGGCCCTACGCCAAACCCTGGTTGCGAATGAATGATTCAAATATCGACTGGGGGCAAGGATTAAAACAAGTCCGCGATTATCTGGATGCGCATCCGACCAACCAGCCGATTTACATCCGCTATGATTGGGATGCCGACGCATTGCAATATTATCTGCGAGGTCGCGCAACAGCCGTTGGGGTGTTTCAGGCCCCGCCCAAACACGGCCTCCTCATCATCTGCCCTGTCTGGGTCGCCGGCTACTGGGACCCGGCCGACTCCTATGCTTTCTTACGCCCCTGCACGCCCGATGCGGTGATCGGACATGCGATGTTGGTGTACGATCTGGACCACCTCCACAAATAGCCTAGAATGCTGGATCATAAAGCCGCGGATGGTATCCGCGGAAATGGAACCGCGGATACCATCCGCGGCTTTATTGTTGGAGATGTCTGCGATGGAGAATTCATCCGCCAATCTACCCGCCGCGCCAGCGCCGGCATTGGATTTCATCCGCGAAAGCGTCACGGAAGATGTGAAAGCCGGCAAAAATCACCGCAAAGTGGTTACGCGCTTTCCCCCCGAGCCCAACGGCTATCTGCATATCGGCCACGTCAAAGCCATCTGCATCGACTTCGGCATCGCCCAGGAATTCGGCGGCACCTGCCACCTCCGCATGGATGACACCAACCCCGCAAAGGAAGAACAGGAATACATCGACGCCATCAAGTCCGCCATCAAATGGCTCGGCTTCGAATGGGGTGATCACGAATATCACGCCTCCGATTATTTCGAATTGCTCTATCAGTGGGCGCAGGCGCTGATCAAAGCAGGCAAGGCTTACGTTGACGATCTAACCGCCGACCAGATCCGCCAATATCGCGGCACGCTCAAGGATGGCGGGAAGCATTCCCCATTCCGCGAGCGTTCGCCAGAAGAAAATCTCGATCTCTTCGAGCGCATGAAAAAAGGCGAATTCCCCGACGGCACTCGCGTATTGCGCGCCAAAATCGATATGTCCTCGCCCAACATCGTCATGCGCGATCCGGTCATGTATCGCATTCTGCACGATGAGCACCCGCGCACCGGCCGCACGTGGAATATCTATCCCATGTACGACTGGGCCCACGGCCAGAACGATTGGATGGAAGGAATTACTCATTCCCTGTGCACCCTGGAATACGAAATCCATCGCCCGCTTTATGACTGGTTTATCGACACCCTGATCTCGCTCGGCTTCCATCCCAATGGCGTCGACTATCGCCCGCGCCAGATGGAATTTTCGCGCCTGAATCTCACCTACACCGTGATGTCCAAGCGCAAGCTGCTGCAGCTCGTCGAAGAAAAGCGCGTCAATGGCTGGGACGATCCGCGCATGCCAACGCTGGTCGGCCTGCGCCGCCGCGGCTACACCGCTAACGCGATCAAAAAATTCGCCAAAGATGTCGGCGTGACCAAATTTAACTGGACCGCTGATTATTCGCTCCTCGAAAATGCCCTGCGCGACGATCTGAACAAAGTCGCCCCGCGCCGCATGGGTGTGCTCAATCCACTCAAAGTCGTGATTGATAATTATCCCGAGGGCAAAACCGAAGAACTCGATGCGATCAATAATCCCGAGGATGCCTCAGCCGGCACGCGCAAAGTCCCCTTCGGTAAGACGCTCTTTATTGAGCGCGATGATTTCATGGAAAGTCCTCCGCCGAAATATTTCCGCCTCACGCCCGGGCAGGAAGTCCGCCTCCGCTACGCCTATTTCGTTAAATGCACGCACGTCGAAAAAGATGCAGCCGGCAACGTGACCGAAGTGCATTGCACCTACGATCCCGCCACGCGCGGCGGCGATTCTCCCGATGGCCGAAAGGTCAAAGGCACCATCCACTGGGTTAGCGCCGCCGACGCGTACGATGCTGAAGTGCGCATCTACGATCATCTCTTCAAAGTTCCCGAGCCCGAAAGCGAAACCTTCCTTGAGAATCTGAATCCCGATTCTCTGAAAATCGTGCGTGCCAAAGTCGAACCCAGCCTGCGCGACGCCAAACCCAGCGAGCATTTCCAGTTCGAGCGCCTGGGCTATTTCTGTGTCGACAGCGTCGATTCCAAACCTGGCAATCCGATTTTCAATCGCGCTTCCACCCTGAAAGATACCTGGGCAAAAGTCGCCAAGAAATAGATAAATCGGATCACCAATTCCACAGTAAATCCCCGTTGATCCTTCCACGCGCTTTCGGTTTAGCTCCTTTTCTTCCTGCGGAATTGGGCAATAGTGCGTGGCCGCATATTTTATCTATTTTCGCATCAAATTTTTGCATTTCTTGCGACATGGGTTACATTTAAGCCAGAATAAGTTATGGGACTCGGAGGTATTTCCTTCCCGTTTAGCAAATAACTTTTAAATTCTAAGTCAAATTGATGTGCTTTAGCCCTTTTTTTGCAAGGACTTAAAATCATCGCGGTTAAATTCTCTGTCTATAAGGGCAGTCGAGGAGGTATCGATGTTGGGTTATATGCAAAGTAGACGTTGCGCGCAGGCCATCGTCATTGCCACGGCATTTTCCAGTCCGGTTTTTGCCCTGAATTTCAATCGTTGGGAAGGCAATACGAACAGTTCTGATGATTACAACAATTATCAAAACTGGAGCGAAAGTCAGGTACCCAATAGCACGGACCAGGCCACCATCTATTCCGGTTCGGCAGTGCTTTCAGCGAATTCGCCTACGCTCGGCGGGATGCTGGCGGGATTGAGCGGACAATTCTTTACCAGCAATTACAAGCTTACCTGCAGCGGAACTGTCGATGCCGACTCGGGCGGCGAAGTCTATGTTCAATATATCAACGGCGGCTCGGTCGGGCTTCAGACAAGCCTGTTGGAAGCAACCAATGGCGGGTTTATCGAGTTGCAATATTCCAATTCCAACGCTAAAGCCACGAACGTAACAGTTGACGGAACCAGCAATCTCCAAGCCGAAGGAACGCTCACTGTTTCGAGCACCTACACAAACAAAGGCACGCTGACGGATTACGGCGTCGCCCTCACCGCCGGCACCTTTACGATGGGCGGAACTTCTTCGCAGCCCGCGACGATCAGCGTTGGTAGCCAATCTACTTCGACCATCAGCTCCGCAAATTTCAACCTGGACAGCACAGCATCCGGCGTTTTATCAACCTATTCATCCATCAATGTCGGAGCTTTCGAAGCAAACCTTACACTCGCCGACACGTCGCAAGGCTTTGATCAGGTTTCTTCAACACTCACGGTCGGAAACACTGCGCAGCTCTCCCTGACCCAGGGCGAGTGGCAATTCAACAACACCGTGAATCTCAACGGCGGCACCTCAGTTAGCGCCGCCGCCACCATCAACGATTACGCTGCGTACACCAGCAACATGAATGTCACCGGCTACGCCAACATGGTCGCCGGCGAATTTGACGGAGGCGCTGCCGTCAATATCGCTTCGGGCGCGGTGTTGTATGTCGGGAGTCCTTATTTCCGTGGAACCGCTGCTAATCATCAAATCTCTTTCACCGGCGCTGGCACACTAGATTGGAATGGAAATACCGTAATCGGCTACTCCAGCAACGGCATCCCTTCCACCACCGTCAGCGTTAATGGCCCTATCTTTAACTGGGAAGGCACTTCCGGCACCAGCGGAACGCTCGACATCCAAAACGGCGAGCTCGATGTTTACTCCACCAGCATTCAACCTCGTTTGGTGCACTTAGGGATGTTCATCTTCAGCGTCAATGGTTATGACGGCACCATGACCGTTGAGGGCGGCTCCACGCTCAACATCCCCAACGCCAGTTGGACCCTCTACGGCACGATGAACCTCGGCCCCGGTGCGATCGTCGAAGGGCAAAGCCAAACTCTTACCATCAACGGTATTAATTTACCTGCAAACACCTATTCGATTAATCCTAATACCAACGGCAGCACTCTGGCCGACATCAAAGAGGCCCTCCAATTCAATTCGGGCGTTATTTACATGCAAGGTGGCAGTGGATTGCAGCTCGATGGCGCCACTACTTATGCCGGTGGTAGTGTAACCAGCGCGCCATACCTGTTACCTCCCCAGGGCTCCGGCCCATTGGGGCTTGTGGTGCAAAATGGCAACGCAACCGTTACCGCAAACACCAACCTGTTCTGCAACACATTTGACATGGACGGCGCATCCAACACCACGACATGGACCATCGACGCTGGCGCTACACTTACGCAGCAGGCATGGTTCATTAATTCGCCTGCGACAGCGGCTAATCTGTTTCACTCCACGATGACCATTAATGGTGGAATAGTGGAGATGGAGACGAATTCGGGTGTCTGGACGCTGGCTGGCGGGACGGTGAATATGAATGTGAGTGGTTCCTCGTCGCCCTATCTCGCGGCGAATGAACTGATATTGGGAACGGGTTCTAGCAATGGCACCGTCAATATTGGAGCTGGAACAACAGCCTATATTGCTGGCGGTCTCTATTCGGGTGCCAACTCCGTCAGCGGCGGAAATGTGGTGAATGTCGGAGTGGGATCGACCTTATATATCAGTCCGACATTCGGATCGGATGCGAATGCGGTGCTGACCAAGAATGGCCCCGGCACCATGATCATTGAAAGCGGAGATTCGCAAACGCACGGAAGCGGTTCAGTCATTAACGTCAATCAGGGCGAACTCGATCTGAATTCCAACGCCATCAACAGCGGCAACCCCACGCTCAATCTCAACGTCACCGGCACCGTCAAAATGGGCAGCGATCAACGCCTCGCCAGCCTGCATGTTCTCACCGGCGGCGCGGTTGATCTGCTCACCGGCGCTAACAAAGTTCTCCGCACCAGCAGCCTGACCATCGACACCGGTGGCACGCTCGACATCACCAATGACGGCATGATTGTCGATTACACAGGCTCTTCGCCCCTTGCCACCATCGGCACATATATCGCCAGTGCCTACGACAACGGCGCATGGGATCAGCCCGGCCTGACCAGCTCCACTGCATCAGTTAAAAAGGGGACCGCGATCGGATACGCTGACAATAATCAGTTCCACTACACCACGTTCGACAATCAATCCGTCAGCTCCAATGCCGTTCTGATCAAATACACCTGGTACGGCGATCTGAATCTCGACGGCAAGGTAACGAGTGCTGATCTGGCCCTCATGAGCACCACCGGCAACGGTTGGTCGCATGGCGATCTGAACTATGACGGCAAAGTTAACTCCGACGACTATTCCCTCTTCATGCTCGGCAATGCCCTCCAGGATAATTCCATCGGCGCCAATGTCCCTGAGCCGACGGTGATCGCTTTTGCAATACCGATGATTGCGCCCTTAATGCGCCGACGACGCGCTTAAACTCACTTATCTCCAACTTCACGAATAAAGCCCACGGCCATGCCGTGGGCTTTTCAATTACTCGTCATAATGTGCTGTGCGCATATGGCGCAACTTCACGATTATCTTCGTGCTTTACACCAATTCAATGAAATTAATTTTACCGAGCTATTACTTCGTCCGCAATTCGCGCTCAGCCTGCAGCCAGTTTTCCATTTCGCTGCCGCCGTTCTTTTGCCAGTTGAAATAAGCGCGCTGGGCGATTTGATCCCAGGAGGGTTCTTTTTTACCTGCTGTGGGCGCTGCCGAGCGGGGGGGAACCGCCGTATTGCGGACCTCGGTGCTTGCTGCCGGTTTGGCCGCAGGCTTCGCTGCCGGAGCAGCAGGGGGGACGGATTTTGCGTTATTCATGGGTTTCTTTTGGGCCATAGAACACTCCTTTAAAGTTACGAACTTCCAATTTATCCCGCTCCGTCTGCATGGAATTCTAAGCCCTTGCCGCTCTCTCATGCAAGGGCCAAAGCGGGATTGCATGCAGGATGCGCGCCAGGGCCATATTTATCGGTTTTATCAGAGGCTATATCATTCCCTCATATGCACGTTTCACATTCGCGTTACCAGTTTAGCTATATCGGATTCGTCCTCTTTCTCGCATTCACCACCATCGCCCTAGGTAAATCCCACTACGTGCAATTCGCCGATGCCAATTGGGCAGCAATCATTGGCCCTCCGCCTGCCTCGCATTCCGCCCAGCAACGAGAAGAAATCGCCCGAATACTTGAACTCCAATCCATGCGTACACCAGTGCAGATAAAGCGTTGTAAGGAAGAAGCTTCCGTCAATGAATTTTATTTCGCGCGCGTGCTCGGCCCGCACTTCAATCAGCACGAATTTCCTGTAACCGGCGAGCTTTTGCACGAGGCATATTCCGATGCCCAGGCCATTTCCGAAAAGCTCAAACACCAATGGAATCGCCAACGGCCTTACGTCGCAGACACCCGGATCAACCCCTGCGTGGCCTTGGAAAAAAGCTCCTCCTATCCCAGCGGCCACGCCGAGCGCGGCATCATCTGGGCGACCATTCTTTCCCAAATCTATCCCGATAAACGCGAACTGCTGATGGCTGCCGGGCAACAGCTAGGCCAGAATCGCATCCTTGCCGGCGTCCATTACCCCAGCGACGTCGCCGCCGGCCAGAAACTCGGCGCCGCCATCGCCGCCAAACTACTGGCAAACCATGATTTCCAGCAGCATTTAGAAAAAGCCAGGGAAGAATGCCTTTCCTCGCCCGTTCATTAATCAGACCCGATTTAAGTTGATATTTTCCCCAAATCAGCCAATCATGTTGGTGTGGCTCGTTCCCGCAAAGAAATCAAATCTATCGCCTTTGTCAGCCTGGGTTGCCCAAAGAACCTGGTCGATTCCGAACGCATGCTGGGCCTGCTGGCCCAGGATGGGCTCGCTTTAACTCCCGACGCCTCTCAGGCCGACGCAATCATCATTAACACCTGTGGCTTCCTCGAAGCCTCCAAAGAAGAATCCCTCCGCGAAATCCGCCAGGCAATAGAGCTCAAGAAAAAAGGCAAAGCCAAGCGCGTGATCGTTGCAGGTTGCTTAGTGCAAAGGCATAAGACCAAATTGCTCGCCGAAGTTCCCGAAGTCGACCGGCTCGTAGGCGTATTTGATCGTGAACACATAGTCGAAGCGGTGCGTGGCAAGGAAAATCCTCGTCAGGAGCATGGACATTTTCTTGGCAAATATCACGATCTGTCCCGGGAGCTGCTGGAAGCCAGCAATCAGAAGTCGGAAGCCAGAAAAGAAACTAAGACCTCGCGCTTGCCGGTGTTTGAAGATGATCGAGCTCGGTTGCGATTGACTCCGCGCCATTGGGCCTATCTTCGTATCAGCGAAGGGTGCAATCAGGGTTGCTCCTTTTGCACGATTCCATCGATTCGCGGGCCGATGCGCTCCAAGCCCGTCGAGCAGATTCTTGCCGAAGCCAGGGAGCTCGCCGCCGACGGCGCTGTTGAATTGAATCTGATTGGGCAGGATACGACATCCTACGGAACTGACATTGGCGATGCTGCTGGTCTGTCCGGCCTGCTCAAATCGTTGGATAAACAGCTCAAAGACGTGCACTGGCTCCGCCTGATGTATGCCTATCCCTCGTGCTTCACTGATGACATGATCCGCACGCTTGCTGACAGCCCGCGCTTTGTGCCTTACATCGATATGCCATTGCAGCATATCAATGATGAAATCCTCACGAAGATGAAACGGCGCGTGACCCGCAAGCACATCGAAACCCTTCTGCAAAAACTCCGCGACTGGATTCCCGGCATGGTCCTCCGCACGACTTTCATTGCTGGCTCGCCCGGCGAGACGGATGCACACCATAAAGAGCTTCTGCAATTCGTCCGTGATTTCGGCTTCGACATGATGGGCGTCTTCCCCTTCAGCCCCGAGCCCGGCACAGCCATGGGCCGCATGGAAGACCAGATCCCCAACGAAGTAAAACAACAGCGTGTCGAAGAGCTCATGCTCACCCAGCAGGAAATCGCTTTCGCGAAAGCGCGCAGCATGAAAGGCCGTACGCTCCAAGTCCTGATCGAACGCCCCGCCGGCCGTGATTCCTCGGATGGCTGGGTCGCTCGCCATACCGGCCAGGCCCCGGACATCGATACTTCCACGATTGTGCGGAGCGATGATTTGCATGCGGGTCAGATGCTCAGCGTCTGCGTGACCGGTTCGGATGGCTATGATCTTTTAGCCGAGCCATTACGCCCGTCAAAAAAACAATTGACCGTGATCAAAGCGTAAGAAACAAATATCATCCAGAATGCTTTTCCCTCGTAATTTCCCCACAAAGCCCGCGGACTTTCCGTGGTCCATCCAGATCGCACTCCCTCCCGCGCCACGCCGCAGCGAAGCTGCGGGATATTCCCATCTACCAAGAATAAAATATTAAACTCCAATAGTTCTCTCATGCAGATTCGCGATTTAGGCACCGTCGAATACCGCTCCGCCTGGAAAATCCAGGAGGAAGCTCATGCCGCTGTCCTTGCCGGCGGCGAGGAGCAACTGCTCCTGGTCGAGCACCCGCCCGTCATCACCTTGGGCCGCCGCCCCGGTTTGATGGCGCACATTCTCGCTTCATCCGAAGAGCTCCGCCGCCGCGAAGTGCAGGTAATCGAGAGCGACCGTGGCGGCGACATCACATTTCACGGCCCAGGCCAGCTCGTGGTATATCCGATCATCCGCCTGGCCGACCATAAACTTTCTGTCTCGGCATATGTCCATGGCCTGGAGGAAATCATCATCGCGTATCTGAATGATCTTGGCGTCGAAGCATTCACCGATCCGCAAGCCGTTGGCGTGTGGGTCAGAAGCCCCGGAGGTATATCCGGGGCTCCAAGTAAAGTTGCCGCCATCGGTGTCCGCATCCGCCGAGGCGTTTCGCTGCACGGCCTGGCGCTCAATGTCAGCACGGATATGAGCTATTTCAATTTGATCATCCCCTGTGGCCTGGAGAATCGCCAGGTCACTTCCATCGCCCGACTCTTCCCGCAAAATCCTCCTGCCATAAGCGACGTCAAACAAAAATTAACGCAGCGCATGATTGAATATTTCTCCAAATGATTTAATGATCCGATGATTCAATGAGCCAATCCCCAGCCATCATCTTGCTGAGCGGCGGCCTCGATTCCGCAACGGTCCTTGCGATCGCGCAACAGCAGGGATTCGAATGCCACGCCATCTCCTTCCGCTATGGCCAGCGGCATGAACACGAGCTTTCGTGCGCTGCTCAGTTGGCCCAGCGCATGAACGCCGTCAGCCACACCATTATCAATTTCGACCTTCGCCCCATCAGCAATTCCGCACTTACCGGCAGCGATAAGCCTATCCCAAAAGGTCGCGATGCCAAAGCCATGTCGTCTGATATCCCGGTTACTTACGTGCCTGCGCGCAACACAATTTTTCTTTCCTTCGCGTTGGCCAAAGCGGAAACCATTGGCTCGCGCGATATTTTCATTGGTGTTAATGCGCTCGATTACAGCGGCTACCCCGATTGCCGCCCGGAGTACATCCGCGCTTACGAAGCGATGGCCAATCTCGCCACCAAAGCCGCCACGCAGGAGCATCAACATCTAACCATCCACGCTCCCTTGATCGCGATGACCAAGGCGCAAATCATTCGCCGCGGAATTGAACTAGGTGTGGATTATTCCCTGACCACGACGTGCTACGATCCCTCCCCAACGGGCAAAGCCTGCGGCCAATGCGACGCCTGTCTGCTGCGAAAACAAGGCTTCGCCGAGAACGGGCTTGCTGATCCAGCCTTGGTTTAGCGGCCGCACTTGAATCAGTTAGTTGATAGTTGTTAATTGCTAGCTGTATCAGTTTTCAACAGCTAACAACTATCCATTAACAACTAACAATATTAATCCCGTGGCCCAGGCTGTGTGGTTGCATTTCCAGTGGGCGTTTTCGGTTCCTGCGAATCGGGCGTAGTGGCAACCGCGCCGCCGACGCTGCCCATGCGCTGAAGCGCTGCGGTGATCTGTGGATCATCCGCGCCCAGCGATTGCGCCTGATGCAATTCCTGCTGCGCTTTGCCAGTCTGGCCGATGCGCTCCAGATATAGCCCGTAATCTTCAGCATACTTGGCGTTGCGCGTATCGAGCATCGTGGCCTTGTCGTATTGCAGCATGGCTGAATCCGCATCCTGGGCGTACTGATAAACTTTGGCCAAAAGATAATAATCTTCTGCTGAATTCGCCTTGTTTTTCAGCTCCGCGATTTGTGAATCGATATCATCCCCACGCGCAATCGACTGCGCCAATGCGTCGATAATCTGATAGCGGAATTTCGTATCGCGCCGCCCCTGCGAGGTGGTGCTCATAACCGCCAAGGCAGCCTTGTATTCGCCCACTGCCTGCTGGTGCAGCTTGAGCGCATCGTGCGAGGCGGCTAGATAATATTCCGCTTCATAATCGCGCGGCTCATGGCGCAGCGCATCAGTGAATGACCCCGCTGCCGTCGCATAATCGCCAGAGTTAAATTGCTTGATCCCCTTATCCGTCGCGTAATACTGGTAACTCGTGGTGTCGATACACCCAGTGAGTGAAATCGTTGCCAAAGCAAACCCAAGCGCCGCTGCCCATGCTTTCATGTCAATCTCCAAATAATTAAAACAGATGCTAACGATTGAATGAATTAGGGACAAGGGACCCTTCGACAAGCTCGGGACAGGCAAGGCAGCAACGGACAAGGGAAACCCGACGGGGCGATAGAAAGCAAATCGCCGTTTCGCCCTGTCACCGTTTCGCCGTTTCATTCTTCCCCTTGTCCCTTTATCATCCCCCCATGCCCATTGGCTATGTCGAACGTGTTGGTCATCGTACGAAAGATTCTCTGGCGCGTTTCGGCGATTTTTGCTTCTTTGTGGCCCGCACCTTTGTCTGGATGCGTGGCCTATTCCGCTGGAAAAATATCCGCCTGCTTTTTCCACAGCTTTATGAGATCGGCGTCAGCTCCGTGCCGGTCATCGCCATCACGGGTTGTTTCATCGGCATGGTGATGGCTGTCGAAACCTATACCCAATTCAAATCCCTGGGCCAGGAAAATCGTTTGGGTACGGTCATTAATCTTTCCGTGGTCAAGCAGATTGGCCCGGTGCTCGCGGCGGTCATGCTGGCTGGCCGCGTAGGCGGGGCGCTCACCGCCGAGCTGGGGACAATGAACGTTACCGAGCAGCTCGATGCGATGCGCGTCATGGGAGCCGACCCGGTCCGCTACCTGGTTGTTCCTCGCTTTGTCGCATGCATGATCATCACGCCGATGCTGACGATTTATTCCGATCTGCTCGGCGTATTCGGCGGATGGCTAGTGGCAGTGCATTTTATGGGGATTCCCAATGGGCCTTACTGGATGTACTCGGCGCAGGCGGTCGATAATTGGCAGGTGTTCCAGGGCATCATCATGAGCGTCTTCTTCGGCGCGACCATTGGCCTGATCAGTTGTTATAAAGGCTTTACCAGTGCTGCCGGCGCCAGTGGGGTGGGGCGCGCCTGCACCGAAGCGTTTGTTGCCAGTTTTATTGCCATCATTGTAGAAAATTTTATCCTCGCCCAGTTGTTCCAGGATTGGTACACCAGGATTTACGGCGTGCGAGGCATTCTCTAAATGTCGTTCATCGAGCTTCACCATATTCGGAAGTCCTTTGGCCTGCAGGTCGTGCTGAACGACGTCACGCTGAAAATCGAAAAAGGCCAGTCGCTGGTCATCATCGGCGCCAGCGGAAGCGGTAAGAGCGTGATGCTCAAGCACATTGTTGGATTGCTCAAGCCCGATCATGGTGAAGTCTATTTCGACGGTAAGCGTATTGACACCTGCAGCGAGCGCGAGCTGATCCCCATCCGCCGTCGCTTCGGCTTCCTTTTCCAAATGGGCGCGCTCTTTGATTCGCTCAATGTCTATGACAACATTGCCTTTCCCATCCGCGAGCATACGCAGAAATCCGATGACGAGATTGAGCGGATCGTGTCCGAAAAGCTGCGCATGGTGGGGCTGCCCGAAGTCGCAAAAAAAATGCCGGGTGAACTTTCCGGTGGCCAGAGAAAGCGCGTAGCTCTGGCGCGGGCGATCGCGCTCAACCCCGAAGTCGTCATGTATGACGAACCTACCACCGGCCTTGATCCGATCCGCTCGGATGTGATCAACGAACTCATCCTGAAGCTCAAGCGCGAACTCAATATCACCAGCATTGTCGTCACGCACGATATGGCCAGTGCATTTAAAGTTGCCGACCGCATTGTGATGCTTTATGAGGGCAAGCTGATCATTGATGGGCCGCCCGAAGAGATTCGCAATTCAACGAATGACATCGTTCGCCGATTCGTGCTCGGCGAGGCCAGCGAAAAGGAACTCGCTTCGCTGAAAATGGGGGCATAACCATGTCATCGCGCTGGCGCTGGATGATCTGCGTACTCGCGATGTTTCTTGGCGCATGCCAATCCACAGAGCACGGGGGACGGCCAAGCGAAGCGAAAATATCCACAGCTGATGGGCAACCCATTTCCATCTGCGGCGCGAGCAATGAATGGGTCGACTTTATCATTCAGCTCAAAAACGCTGAGCACTGTTCGACGCATATTACTGGCTTGAGTCGCCTGGGGCCGGATGCGCATTGGTATCTGATGGCGAATTCAGATCGGGCACTTTTGCCGCTGCAAGCCGACTCGGAGTTGCCAACCAATGGCGCTTTATGGATTGATTTACACATTCCGCGCGATACTCCTGCTGGCGATTACCGAGGAGCAGTTGAGCTGCTGCGGAGCAACCATCGCATTGCCGAGATTCCTGTGCTGATCCATGTTTATGGTTTTTCCATACCCGACGCGCCAACGCTCACCATTGCCGGTGAGATAACTTCCGCTGGCCTGCGACGGCTTTATTCCGCCAATCTTCCCACATCTGTTGAGCCATTGATCGAAAAATGCCAGGGAAATCGTGTGCAACTGTGGTTCAGTGAACTGCAACCAGCAGCTCGCTGGCCTGCTGACACACATACGATTACTGCTGCTGACGCTGTCACTTGCGGCTGGAGCGCGGAGATCAATCGTAATCACGTCGATCTTTTTCGTGGTGCTGTCACTCAATCAACTGAAAATAGCTGGTTTTATGCCGCTGATAACGGCGCCGATCAATTGGCTGAAAGCGTGCTGCTTAAACAACTCCGAGATTCGGAGCAGTTATATGAATATCTCCATTTAGCTGATCAAAAAAATCCGACCACGACACAAAATCTTGCTGGCATTCTTATGCGTCCGCTAAACGGTCCTGCTGATGCTTTAGATAAAACCTTGACCGGACCTTTGGATACCGAGGCATTGAATCAAGGCAAGCAGTTTTTATCGCGAATTATTACTGCACAACAGGTTCCGTCGCGCCAGCGTACGCAATGGAATTTGCAAATGATTCGTTGGATCGCTGCTCATAGTAAGCCAGAAATGTTGTCCCGCGCAACGGATTGGTTCTGGAATCCCGCGCACGATGGCCAAATCCGCCTTGCGGTTCATGTCGATATTTATAATCCGGCAAACAACGAACCTGCGGGCAACGTGCTCGAATGGCAACAACTGCCTCTTGGTTGGAGCGTTGGCCAAAGCTCTGCGATCGCCACATTGCCTTCGCATAAGATTACCCATGCGAAACTGAGTGCAAATTTCAACGCGACCCAACTCGATATCAAAACTCATACCCCTGCCAAGCTTCGCCTCATCAGTGGTTTCGACGGCTCAGCAAACGACCTCACAGTAAACATCCCGATTTCCAATTGCGACCGTTGCAATAATCCGCCTATGATCGATGGCTCTTTATCAGATTGGTCGATGGATGACGCTATTCTCGATGGGAAGCTGGCGAATTCCCCCGCGACTGTGCTGGCTTGCTTTAACAAAACAACTCTATTTCTTGCTTTCCGCCTCGAAAACCCAAAGCCCGGCCGCTGCGAATTCTTTGTCCAGCCTCTTTCTAGCAACAACTTGCTTGGAAATTTGACAACCATCCAATGCAGCGCATCAGGTGAGTGCCAAGCAAGCCGAAATATTCCTGTCGAATGCAAATCAACCTTCGTCAACAACACCTGGCGAGAAGAACTTGCGATTCCCTGGAACGCTTTGCTTACCACTCCAGATTTGCCAAGATCATTACGTTTCAATTTTGTTTATCACGATGCGAATGGTCAGCAGGATCAATGGGCTGGCTCGCCTAGAGCACAGAGCAATCCTGCTGCTACTACAGGAATTCTAATATTACGAGATGGACCCGGACAACTGATCAAGTAGTTCGCGTTTCCCAAAACATTCACCGCCAACTCTCGGGGAGATTCGGCGGAATCTCTTCAGTCTTAGGCTCCAGCGGAATGCTCGATAGATTATCCGGCGTCGTTGCGGGCTGGGGAGGCGGGGGTGGCGGCACGATGGTTGGATCGATCGGTTTCTCTTTTGGCATTTCGCCTGTTCTTGGCACGATTACTGGTTTTTTTTCTCCATGCCGGACCGCTTCATATGCATCCACCATATGATTGGCAAACTCGTGAACCTCCAGACCGCCGGCGCAAAGAATCAGTGCGATGAACGCCAGCATCTGCAATATCGCCACTAGAAATGCGCAAAATGTATTAAACGAAAATGGCGAGACCAAAATCGCCCCTGCCACAAATGCGACCGCGCAGTAGAACTGCGTCTTATTCCGAATCATCGCTGGCAGCGACACACCGATCAAAATAAAAACCACCAGAGCCGTGGTAATACCATTCATGGCAATATTCTCTAACACCCCGTTGGAAGATTCAACTTTGGACCGCATCCATGCGCGCAGCTTTGTCGTGAGATTTCTTCTCGCTTATCGGCGTGATGACCAAAACTACCCGCGTTCCTCCCACCGGCGCGACCTGCGGGTTGCGTTCCCATTGCAAGGTCGCATCTGAATTCGAGCGAATCGCAGGAACATCAATGGTCGACCAGTCAAAATTCACGATGGTCAGTAAATACCCTGTCACATCGGCGGTATAGGTCCCATTCACCACGCGCGAACCCGCAAAGACCCACGGAGTTTCCGGCATCGACTTTTTGGTCTTTATATTCCGTATCAAATCGCTCGCAGGGATGCGGACAAGCTTCCCATTTCGTATGAATTCTGCTTCGATATTCATCTCATCTCCGCTGGGAGGAAACCAGCGTTTGTCTTTCTCTGAATAATGGGCGGGTTCACCGCATTGCAGGCCGAGCATGATCAGTCCCAGATGCACCTGCGACGGCCGGGCTCCGCTTCGCAATACCGATTCATAATCGTGCGTCCCCGCTACGCAGCAGAGCATTTCCAGCGGCGCATCGCAGTTCAATGCTTCGCACTCCAGACGCAACTGCTTATGCGGTACATCCACCTCAATATGGGGGAATTGCACTATGCTGGCCGGGCGCGTTTGTGCGGATGCTTTCGCACAAATCATCGAGAGCAGGAGAAAGCCCACGGATAGCCATCCGTGGGCTTTATTTTCAGCAATCATATTAATTAAATTATTCATTGCTGCCGCACCATCGATTCCACATTTCACGATAGGCGTGTTCGACATCGCGTGCAAATGCATTTGCATCCATCAAAGGCGAATGTTGCATCCTCTCTCGAAGGCTTACTCGCAATTCTTTCAAAGCATTCTTATGTGCGGCCACCGATGCCGCTTTGTTGATATATTCCTCTGCATTTTCCGCAATTAATTCCTGCAGATTAATCTGCGATAGAATACTACACCCCGCCCGTGCGACTGCCGTCTTACCGGCCAAAGTAATTACTGGCACCCCCATCCATAGCGCATCGCATGTCGTCGTGCCTCCTGCATAGGGAAATGGATCCAGCGCAATATCGATCCGGTTATACATCGCTAAATATTCTGCTAACGGCATGAACCCCGCAAACTCGATTCGTTCTGCCAGAATCCCTATATTTGCGAATTGATCCAATAATTCCTGGCGATGCGTTCCAGCGTGCGCGTGTAAAATCAATCGCGATTCAGGAACCCGCTCCAGCAATTTCCCCCATACTGCAATCGTGGCATCACTAATCTTGCAAAAATTATTCAAACAACCAAAGGTCAAAGGCCCGGGCGCTCGCTCAATTCTCGGTGCATCTTTTGGCGGGGCATAACACCAATAGCTCCGTAATCCCCAGGATTTTTCGACGTAACATTCATCCTTGCCGAGCGGATCAAGCTGCCCATCGGTAAAGCGATAATCTATCGCTTCTAGGCCGCTGGTGCTGCAGTAGGCGAGATAAGTAATTTGCACCGGGGCAGGC
>DASXDR010000119.1:0-4333 GCA_036490535.1 Tepidisphaeraceae bacterium
ACGCCCGTCGCCAACACCAATCAGACTGCTAACGGCGTTGGCGGAACTACGATGCCGCTCATCGCCGTTGATCAGCCGCCAGCGGATAAAAATTCACCTGCTTCGGATAATTCCGGAGTCACTCCGATTTCTCTTTCCGAAGCGAACAGCTCATCTGATGCCAACGCCAAAATCCTCAAGCAATACACCGTTGCAAAAGGCGACACGCTCGGCAAGCTCGCCCATCGCTTTTATGGCACGAGCTCTCACGCTGCTGTCGAAGCAATTTTAAATGCCAATCCTCAGCTTAAGGGCAACGCCGCCCGTCTGGCTGTTGGCAAAACTTATAACATCCCTGTTTTCGCAAAGGGAGAGCAGGCCGCCAGTGTTGCTAAGGATTCCAGACAATCCAAGGAAAAGTTTGCGATGGTCGACACCAATACCCTCGCGGTCGAACCGACCACCAAGCCCGCTGCTCAGGCACTGGCCAGCAAAACACGTAATCACGCTGTCGCGGGTTCCAGCTACACCGTGAAGTCTGGCGATACCTTCTGGAAAATTGCCTCCCGCGAGCTCGGTTCTCGCCGTCAGTGGAAACAGATCGAAGAACTCAATCCCGGCGCTCTGCACCATGGCCAACTGAAAGTCGGCACCGTGCTCAAGCTCCCCGCGAAAACCGTCGCCACTGCAGATTAAATTCAGAATTAACCACAGATGAACGCGGATGAACACAGATAAAAAAATGAATCGCATTTATCTGTGTTCATCCGCGTTCATCTGTGGTCCTAATATTTTGGTTTTTCCATGATCAAAATTGCTATCGGCCTGGTTTCCGCTCTCGTGCTTGGCTTGGTCTTGCTCCAGCTTCGCGCCCAGAATCTCGATCTTTCCCACGATTGCGATCGGCTGCACAATCAGATCGAATCACAACAAGCCAAGCTCTGGAACCAGCAATTACAAATCGCCACGATGACCGGCCCCAGTGCCGTGGAGAAAACCATCGCGGATCAGGATCTGAAACTGGTCCCCCGTGCAACGACTCAACCCAGCAATGCAACTCCGCCCGCCGACGGTTCTGATTCAGAAATGAATTAGCCGTTTTGGTTCCATTTATAAAATGAACGATGATTCGGATCGAGCTGAGGACAGCTCGGCTCTTCCAGCGCGTAAGCAACCACGATGTATAAAAGAAGCCCCGCATTGTACATGCGGGGCTCCATTGTTTTTAGATATAACCGAAACTCATTCTCTGCCGATAGGCCGTAGCATTTCGCCCGCAACGCGGCGGTCGGGTGGTTCCGCAAACCCAGATTCGGCCAGATTTCGCGCTGCCATGGATCGCACCGTCGCGATGTTCACATATCTGCCCGGGCAATCGGTCGGTTTGGTGTTGCGATGGCCCAGAATATGGCTGGCGGGGATGTGGTAGGTTTCCTGCAAAAAGGCAACGAGCTTGGCTAAGGATTGGAGTTGCCGGGCGGAGGGTCGCTGCACATCGAAATTGCCGACGAGGCAGATGCCGATGCCGAAGTTATTATATCGTTCATCTGGCGTGCCGGCGTGGGCGCCCCATTTCTGGATCGGCCAGCGCGGGCCGACTTCGACCTGGCCGTCGCGGGTATCCGTGCCGTTGCCAATGACAAAATCGTAGCCGAGTTCATCGAAGCCGCGCTGGCGATGTTCCCGGTCAAATCGGGCAGCGCCGCCGTAAAAGGTTGCGCTATGGTGAATCACGATGAATTGCCAATCGCGCGGCCGGGCAATCGGCATCCAGGATTGCGGAATGCCTGCTGGCGCCGGCTTCACATACCCCGGCAGGATGGATGAATTGCTCGCTACCTGTGGAGCGCTCGTCTGCGCTGAGGAAGGTCCCTCGAAACTTGGCGTCGGCCAATTCGTCGTTGTGTCATTCTCCTGACAACCCGCTGCAATGAGCATGAGCCCACCCAGCCCCAAAATCATATTCCGTTTTCGCAGTAACATAGCCACCTTATCGGGAATTTAGCCCGAATCTCCGCAAAGAAGCAAGGGAAATCAACGACAAACGACAAGGGTGAGGAAAATTCTCGCGCGCAATATTTAGCGGCGGTGCGAAGCACCGCGTTAGATAGCGCTGTTTAACGCGGTCCTGCGGACCGCCGCTAAATATCGGGAAACTAAATCGCTTTGTATTCAATTGTCCCTGATTTCAATCTCCATATTTCTGCCTCAGCCGAGGACTGATACGTAACAGAAGCTGGATGCGTTCGAATTCATCGAGCCAATCCCCCAAAGTCGCCGCCATTTCATCCTGATCCGGAGCGCCGATGCCAGTAGGGCAGGAAGCGCCTAGTTGTTTTCTAGCCAGCGCCCGATAGCGCGAGAGCGTCCGCTCGCCGTAGGTGCTGCACAATTCAAAATCCTCGGATAGGAACAGGACGACGGGCACACGATCGCCACCATTAATGCGCAATTGGGAAGATAATTCCTTGTGTTGATCGCGATCAACGAGCCGCAGAGTGATGTTGGAAGAGCCTTCAGCAATTCGCTGCATGAGCGGGCATTGTTGCACGCAGTCGCCGCACCAGATGCCGCTGATGACCAGGACATTCATTTGCCGCATAAATCCAGCCAGAACGGTGCGCTGTGAATCCAGCAGACGAGCCGCGTCATTGACCTGTGTCCATCGCCGCTGCTGCTCGTCGGTGCCGGTTTTCAGGTAGGCATCGTAGCTAAGTGCTTTTTCAAACTGCGATTGGAGAAATTTGGCGTCCATGGATTGGATTATAGTCGTTAGAAATGCCTGTTACCGGAATTTTCAATGCGTGATTGGCAAGTCTGTTTGTGTTGTCTCGATACGGCCGTTAATCGCCCAGATGCCAAATTGCCCGGCAATTTTAGTGCTGGTTAGCGCAATGACAGAATGATTATCTTTGGCAAATAAGGAATTCCAAAGGTTTGCGCTCGGGCCGGACGGAAATGGATATGTGGGATGGGCGAAATGGCGTGCGGTGGGGTCGCCGATGCAGACCACCATTCGGCTATGGTCCATCGAGCCATCAGTGCTTTGCTGGAATGAAAGCAGCACCAGACCCGAATCCGTGCGGGCTAGGAATGGCGCACCGGCATACCAATGTGGATTGAGCGGCGTTTCCAACGCGCCCCAGCGCTGGGAACTTTGGCCATTAATGACGCCGGACGTCCAGTTGTCAGCTAAGGAAGTAAAAAGAATCGACGGCTTAAAGGTATCGCCCGATAGGCCGTTGTCTTCAATGGCCACGGCGATCCCTTTGCCAGTGGCCAGGAGAATTGGAGCGGGCATTCCATCGCGATGATCTTTTCGCAAGGAAATGCGCTGCGCTGGCGCCCAGTTCTTTCCGCCATCACGCGACCGCAATATAGCAATCTCCTGCTCATCGGTCGTTTCAAAGGGCTTTTCGTTGGAGAAATAAACCTGGATTTCGCCGGACGGCAATTGCAAGCCCGCGGGTTCCCAGCAGCCATCGAGAAAAGAAGGGCCAGCGCTGTAGAGCACGCGCGGCGAGGACCAGGTGCGGCCCTCGTCGCTGCTAATAGCAAACAGGATTCGAATCGGGCGTGTGAGCTTTCCGGGTGGCGCGATTGTGCGGCCGTATCTCACTGTCTCCATCGGCCGATCATTCCAGAAATAAAATAACCGCCCATATTTCAACGGCAACAAACTCGCGTTGGTCAGCCAGGAATCATCTCCTGTCGCAACAAGAATTGGATCGCTCCATGTTTTTGTATCATCATGGCTGATGCGCGCCCACATTTTTTGATCGCGGTCATAGCCGCAGACGATGGTTCCGTCGATCATGCGAACCATGCGCGGATAATCGCCGCCGGGCGCAATCAGCCGCAAGGATGGGCGATCCCAGGAAATCGTGGACGAAGCATGATCCTGCGCTTTCGTTGGTACTTGGAAAAATAGAAGAACGGTGAGCGCGGCGAAGGTGAAGATCGGGAGCTGTCGCCACATTATCTGCGCCGCGAAATAAGCAGTAACATCCCCGTGCCGACAACTGCCAAACCACCGGGTTCTGGCAGCGCGGCGATGGCGGCGTTAGCGATCAATGCATCGCCGGCAGTCGTGGGGTGCTCGGTATCCCAGAATAAATAATCATTGGGATTCACTCCGCTAAGTCCCTGGGCTGGTGTCGTGACATTGCTCAAGCCATAAGTGGATGGATCGGCAATGACATTCTGCATCAGGGTGTAAACATTCACGCCGTTGATATCGACGCCAGTGCCTTTTAACCCAGCCAGCGTGGCGGACCATCCACTGTTGAAATCCTGCGATGCGATTTGCAGAAAAGCCTGCACGCTTGCTCCGCCTGCCGCGGCAGCCGGCGTG
>DASXDR010000161.1:0-6185 GCA_036490535.1 Tepidisphaeraceae bacterium
AGAATCTGTGTCCAAGGCTTGGCTCATCGCGATCCTCATCATACTAATACGGCCAGAGAGGCCAACAGTGCAAGAGAAGTTTTGACATAAATCGTAGCGCCCGATACGATTTGACGCTCGATAAATTTGAGAAAACTTTGAAGGGATTTGCATCATGCCAGAGCCATTAAAGATGTATTATGAAAAAGACGCCCCGCTTGATCCACTCAAGGGCAAGACGGTCGCCGTGCTGGGATTTGGGTCGCAGGGGCATGCCCATAGTCTGAACCTGCGCGATAGCGGCGTAAAGGTGATTGTCGCCAATCGTCCGGATAGCCCCAATGGCAGGCTGGCGAAGGAACATGGCTTTGAGCCGACCAGCGTGGATGAGGCCGTCAAGGCGGCTGATCACATCATTATCACGTTGCCCGATGAAGTGCAGCCCGAAGTGTATAAGAAGTCGATTGCCCCGCATTTGAAAGCAGGCAAATCGCTCGGAGCCACGCACGGGTTTAATGTCCATTTCAAGACGATCATCCCGCCCAAAGATGTCGATGTGTTGCTGGTCGCTCCGAAAGGGCCTGGCCATCTGGTGCGCAGCGAATTTGAAAAAGGCGGCGGCGTGCCGTGCCTGATCGCTATCCATCAGGATGCAAGCGGGAATGCGAAGAAGATCGGGCTGGCATGGGCCAATGGCGTAGGCGGAGCGCGCTCCGGCGTGATCGAGACGACTTTCAAAGATGAATGCGAAACCGATCTTTTCGGCGAGCAGGTCGTGCTGTGCGGCGGCCTTTCGGCATTGATCAAAGCTGGTTTCGAAACGCTTATCGAAGCGGGTTATCCGCCGGAGATGGCGTACTTTGAATGCGTGCACGAAGTGAAATTGATCGTCGATCTAATCTATCAGGGCGGGTTGGATTACATGCGCTATAGCATTTCCAACACCGCGGAATATGGCGACCTGACCCGCGGCCCGCGCATCGTCAACGCCCAGACCAAAGCCGAGATGAAAAAAATCCTCGGCGAAATCCAGACCGGCGAATTCGCCAAGCAGTGGCGAGCCGAATACGAAGGCGGCATGCAGAATTTCAAGCGCCTTTACGAAGCCGATCACAATCATCCGGTGGAAACGACCGGCCGTCGGCTGCGGAAACTGATGCCGTGGCTCAAGGCGAAAGAGCCGCCGAAATAAATCTTCGGTACGACGGAATTAAACCGCAAATGTTTGGATGCAACCTCTTACAGGGAAACCCTGTAGTGTTCTCATTTTGCTCCGAAGATAATACCGTTTCTATCTTTCAAATGCGCTTTGCTTGGAGCAGAAAGTCCACGGCCGGGCCGTGGGCTTTGGGAGTAGAAGCGCAGTAAAAAAATGGAATCCGTATAAGATCAGGTTTTCCGCCTTCAAAATATAGTAACCATCGGTTTTACAATCCAAATCGTGGCGGCCAACTCAGCGGACGCGAGCACCCTGCTCAGTTTACAACGGAAGAAGATTCTTGGCCCCGCGGTCGAGCAGGTGACATAGAGCAGTACACGTGATAATCGAAGTCGCAGAAAGGCCCGAATTCTGGACCAGCGGCCACCACGAGTTTGACGGAGAGGGCGGATTTTCCGCGCGTGAACTGTTGGCTAATATCGAAGTCGGAATCGAACCAGCGTAGATCAGAGTTTTGTTCAGTGTGCGTCCATCGGCCGGCGTATTGGCCATCGATATAGACGTCGGCGGCTTGCGGCAGGCTGGCCTGGTCAAGACGGCGGCGCAGGCGCACTCCGGCATTCTTCTGGTCAATTGCAACCGTGAATGTGATCTGCCCGCCAGTGTGTTGCCGGCCATCCTGGTCTTCGGAGGTTTCGAAATATTCCCCTTCCGGACTGGCAGTAATCAGTCCAGTGAGTGTGGATCCTTCGGCGGCATATTCGTGCATCTTTTCGCTGGTCAGATTGCCCACGTCTATAAAGTCAGTTTCGCGCATGTCAGGCCGGGCGCGCAGGTAACAGAACGCAAGACTGGAGTAGTTGGACCGCACGTCGCTCATGCCGCCGTGCTGGATGCGGGCATCGATCGAGCGGAAGAACGGGATAGGAGCTTCGAGATGGAAGCGCGAGTATGAGGTGGGCGTCGCGTAGGCTCCTTCTATCTTTCCGCCGCCTTCAGCAAGGATATTCACGGCGCTCATGGCAAAGGGGCTGCTGTAGATAGTGTTAGGCCAGAAGCAGCCGAGGTAATAATCTTCCGTGCCGGTGCCATTGATCTGCGGAGAGACAGCGCCGTCGATGTAGAAGTGCTCGTTCCCCTCGCAATAATGGTCCTGATACATCGATTGCACGACGCCGACAAACCACCCCGCACCCGGACTATCAAAGAACGGCCAATCCCGGCGGTATGTCGTTTCGCCCTTGTGAAAGAGGGTCGTGAAATACGTCCCCTGGTCCTGCTGGACATCATTGGGACCAACCATGATCCGTGCATGCAATGGGCCCAGCGACTGGCCAGACTTGTTCTGCCAGATGATGCGGGCGCTGTGCCAGAAGGGCATTGGGAAATAGCAATGGAGCTCGACACGCCCACCTTCAAGTTTGCGCACGGTCACTGGAAGCGAGGCCACATTGGCGGAATGGGTGGCGCAGCCGAAGAACATCCCCGTGGGTGCGACCACATCATCGCGTTCATGGCCATCCCACTGCATGAGAAGTCGCGTGTTCTGAAAGAGCGCGTTGGCTCCGTCGGCTTCGAGAACGATTTCGCGAATAATCCCACCAGCGTCCTTGCGGTCGAAGAGCACGACCTGACCATCCGGCGCGTTTTGTTCGCTATCGGCTTTGACGATTTCCACGCCGGGCAGCATTGCAGGCGGACGGCTCTCACGCGCAAAACTATTCAGTAGTGTCGTGCGATCCTCCTTCCCCGTGAATGTATGGATGGGCGTGCCGTAGGGATAGAGGTCGTAAATCACATGGTAGAACGTGGCTTTGTTGGCAACAGCGATCTTGAGCGATTTCGCAAAGGGGATGGGCACGAAGCAGTTACCAGCGCGCCGCAGCCCCCGAAACTGCCCGCGCTCATCATAAGAAACCAGGGGCGGGGGAAAATCAGGATGCTTGCCAGAAAAGAAATCGATCTCACCAATTGTATAGCGCGGCTTCTTTTCGCCGTCGAAGCAAAACTTAAAGGTACCCTTTTCAGAGAAAGCCGTCCCCCAGATACTGCGAATGCACCCCGGACCCGCCGCGTCGAAGATCACGTCATCGCCATTCGCGTCCTTATACAGCGGCCATCCCGAGTCGCCATTGTGGGCCGTGGGATTATGGCTTGAAGTTTCCAGCACCTGATACTGCCCTGGCACGCGCACCAGGCGGTCGAGCAGGAAGTTGTCAGCCTGCGGCGCATCCGGTTCTGTCGCCGCCGGCTGCGAGGCAAGAGCACCAGTCGCCAGAGCGATTAAAAGGAATAAGAAGCCGATCAGCCAATTGCTTGCATCACGAAAAACCATGAATATCTCCGCCGGCCAATAATCGGGGCCGATCATTGTGGTTTATGCCGGCATGTCAAACGGGTTCGGCCCCAAGTCATCCAATTCTGAATCAGATTTTAATGGAGAAGAAAAGTAGCTGCCGAGAAAAAGGAAAGTCTTGGAAAAGGTTCCTGGCATCACGCAGCCTCAATCCCAATGAGCGTCTAAAAAACTGTCCCCGTTTGGCTGTTTGGCCTATAGGGTATGGACTAACGGTAATGCAAATCTTTATTGTATTTTAATTGACCCAGACGCAATTCAGAATGTACACTCCATTCGCGAAGAGCAAGATTCATCAAGAGGCTTTTCCAATCCAATCTGGTTTACATACAATTGGAAAGCCTCGAGCCGAAGGAGGCAGATCATGTCGATGTTGTGGGCAGGCAGCGGGCGCACGGGTTCTAAGATTTTCAGCAGAGCGGTATGCGCGGTCATCATGGCAGCGCTAGTTTCATCTTTGTCAGCATCGCGCGTGTACGGCGATCCAGTACTACTTCCAGACGTATCCGCCTCCGTTGAGGCCGAGGCGAGCCCCATATCAGCTCCGGCTTCAACGAGCGTCAGCGCACCACCGGCAACTTTGCCTCTGGCATTGCAGGTCTCCAATGACGGAAGCCCTCTCAACCCGGGACAGGCCTTCGCTTCGGCAATGGTCACCGGCGGCCTTGATCCAACAGTCTCCGTATCGGTGTCCGCTCAGGGTGAAACATTCACCAACCCCTTCGCCCAAGGCTCCTTTATTGCCGGCGCCACCGCAATCCTGGATTATTCGTTTGAAATCGTCGGCCCGACCACTGCGGGTACGATTCCCGTACTTGCACAGGGAGACGATTCCATTTCTCAAAATATCTATGGTGCGTTCAATAGCGTACAGATATCCACCACCCTGTATGTGACCAACGGAGCCATCGCATTGAATGAGACAGGCGGCCCTTTCTCTACGACGATTAATCTCCGTGTCGGCAGCGTATACGATGTCCACATGGAGGCGTCCGCCGTCGTGCAGGTCGCCCCGGACGAGGCCATAGCCACGGCTTACGTTGACCCGAGTTTCACTGTTGATCCGTCCTTCAGTGACACCTACTCCATCGCATACAGCCCTGGCGTACTCGATGTACCCGAGCCTGGAAGCTTATCGCTGATATCTATCGCGCTCGCCGGATTGCTGCTTTCTGTCCCGCGGGCGAAACATCTCCGATAGTCGTGCGTGCATGAAAATTTCGCACAGCGGGATCCGTTCGCGCATTTCCTGTAGGAGCAGCATTTCCGATCCTGGCACCTTTTCTGATCCGTGCCGTGAATAGGAAAGAAGAACGGACGTAAGTCGCACATCGAATTTCGGAATCAGCATTTGGCAGATAAAGTAGTGTCATGGAGACTTCGCCGGCGGTGGATGCAGATCGAGAGGATCAGGCTGCGACGAAGCATCGGGCGCGCTTGGCAGCGGTTGCGCTACTGGCAGCAACAGTGTTCTGGGGATTCGGCTTCACCTGGGCGAAGGAGGGCGGAGCGAACGCCAATCGCTTGTCAGGCTTGTCGCATGGGAATCCGCTCGGGCCAATCTGGTTACTGTGCGTGCGGTTTCTATCAGCAGGGATATTGTGGTTGGCGATCATTCCAGCAGCCCGGCGAGGCTGGACCCTTCGCAGCCTGGGGCGCGGCGTGGGGTTGGGAGCGATGCTCGCAGCAGGCTTGATCACTCAGCATCTCGGTCTGGATCGTAGCAGCGAAGCGGTGACAGCTTTTCTGACCAGTCTGACAATTCTTTTTGTGCCATTGATCATGACGCTGGTACTGGGGCGCCCATCGCCCTGGAGATTGTGGGCAGGCGTGGTGCTGGCGACCATCGGCGTCTGGTTGATGACCGGCGCTTCGCCGCGCGGATTCGGGCTGGGCGAATGCCTGGCCATCGGCTGCGCGGTGATTTTTTCCGTTCAGCTCATCGCATTGAATTATCTGGTAGCGGCAGATGATCCGGCACGCATCGCCGCTGCAGAATTTTTAACCGTCGGCGTGATCACGGGAATCATTTGCCTCTGTCTCAAAGGCGGCCCTCACGCACTATCACCCGCGCGAGCGCTGCAATTGATCGTCGCTCCGGGCATCGGATGGAATCTGCTGCTGATGGTATTGCTGGTGACGATCGGCTCCTTCGGACTGCAAACTTATTTTCAGCCGCGCGTCGATCCAACCCGGGCCGTGTTGCTTTATTTATGCGAGCCGATCTTTGCCTCGGTTTATGCGTGGATCATCGCCGGGCGTGGGTTAGGCAAGACCGCCGTTGTTGGGGCGCTGTTGATTTTGTGCGCCAACGCGTTGGTGGAACTGCTGCAGAGCCGCAAATCCAATGCAGCGGGTCCGTCGTCGCCGCCCGATGCTCCGGAAGGGGCTAAGGTTATGGATTAGCTTATCGACCACGAACTAATAACTATTTATCTGGGGCTTCCAATTACCCGCAAACAAAACGGGTGGCAATGCCACCCTACAAAACAGCCTAAGGAAAAAAGTCATTATGTATCTGATGATATCGACTCCCGGCCCTTTAGGATTGTGAACGTTGCGCCTGACCGGCAGGTGATCGAAGTCCGCCAGGTTGCGCCGGCCCCGGCGCACACGCCGGATGGTTTTGGGATCAACCTCCGGGCGTGCCTCTGACTCTGCCGGCAGATCTTCCGGCTCCACCGGGCGTTT
>DASXDR010000200.1:0-12030 GCA_036490535.1 Tepidisphaeraceae bacterium
AGGGCACGGCAAGCCGGCGTAACCGCATAAAAATTTCGTAGAACCCCGCGAAGTCTTCAACCGTTGCGTCATCACCGTCGGCGGTTATCGCCTCATAACTCTCAATGAAGCGCTGCCAGTCTTTACCGGCAAGTCGAATTGGTGCGAGCGCGTGGGGCGGAATTTTGCCCATGCGCGTAGGGGCGTGTACACTCATGTGAATGATCCTTTGTTGTGCTCCGCATGGCCAGACTGCCAAGAATGAACCGTGCGGAGCATGACAGTTATCAGTGATGATATGTATAGGTAAATCTGTACGTTGTCAAGGCAAGTGTGGACATGGCAAAAAAAGCAAAGTATCCTATTCCCATGCTGGATACTGAAAAGGTTAAGGCGTTGCGGATCAAAGCGGGACTAAGCCAAGACGATGCTGCAAAGGCAGCGGGATTTAAGGGGAGGCAGGCATGGAACAATTTCGAGAACGGACGCCAAGCCAATATGGAGCTGGCAACACTGGGGCGCATCGCCGCCGTACTGAAATGTAATCCGAAAGATTTGTTGAAATAGGAATGCAATCATGGCTCATTGGGCAATGCACGTTGCAAACGAAATGGGATACTTCCCGAACAAACGGCAGGCTGTCGATATTGGGTGCCGTGCTGCGTATCTCTATGCCAAGCATTTCGACGGTGCGCCACCACGCGGACATATCGATGATAAACTATTCAACTCCACTGCGAAGCAAGCGGTTGAAGAGACAATGCAAAAAGAAGCGGTGAAGGCTCGCAAGCCGCGCACACCGAAAAAGAAATGATCGCATCGCCCGCGCCCTGGGCGTGAAGGCGAAAGATTTGTTGAAATAATGCCCATCGATTTCGCCAGCTTCATCGCCAACCGCGCAAAAGGCTAGGTCGACGAAATCTAAAACCGGATCAATTCACGTTGTTGGTAGGTCGGCGATACAACCGCGCCAAAAAGAAACAGACTGACGGTGGAAACGGAAAGCCAAAGACCGTGGGTGAAAATCACCCACGCTTGATAAACAAGACGTGGATAGACGTAATGATTAGCAATGCCAAATTCAGATAATATTTCTCACTTGATCCCCGGCATTCCCGCCATCATCGATCGCGCCAACCGATTGCGAATATTTCCAACGCCGGCAGCGGCGCGAGAAATCCAGTCGATGCTGCATGCCCGGATCAATGAGGGAATGACCGGGAAGCAAATCAGCGCACTGGTAAAGTCAGTTATCATCGAACACATGGGACCAGCGCCGAAGGTCAGGGGTAAAGTCAGTACGGTCAGTGATGGCGGATTTGCAGGATGCGCGGATCGTACCAGTAATTATTTGCGTTCCACCATTCCCGCAACGCCACAACCGCCATCACTATCAAGGTAATCGCCCGCGTTGTCCGGCGCGGCGGAGCGCTGGCATAGTGAATCGTGCGGTCATCATCACAGCCGACCTAATCACTCCAACGCATTTATTGCATTTTCCAGCAGCTTGAAATCAACCGGCTTCAAAAGAAAGGCCGCAAATCCCGTGGATTCAGCCCTGCGAATATGCTCCTCGCCATAACCGCTTATAGCAATCGCCGGTACTTTTTTGTTAGTGCAAAGCTCAGTAAGTAATGAGCATCCATCGCCATCCGGTAATGAAAAATCGAGCAAGAGAAGATCGAAGGGATGCGATAGAAACATTCGCAATGCCACACGGCAGGAATCGGCAATCTCCACACTGTGCCCCAGACGTTGCAGGATACGTGCCATGGCCAGCGCGCCATCAGCATCATCGTCCACAAGCAGGATTTGACGGGGTTTTGTCTTTGTTGCGTCGGGCATAGTTCTACTCATCGAATGCTGTTTCTACGCCGCCGGAATGTATCCATTGAGGAGCGATTTTATCTCCGCAAAATCAATCGATCCCTTCACCCAATAGTCATTAGCGCCGTGGCGTAGTGCCTGGTTCCGAGATGCAAGGTCTGATTTGGCGCTAAAAATGATGACAATGAGTTTATCGAGCCCTAGCACGCGGCGGATCTGGCGCAGAACTTCAATGCCATCAATGCCCGGCATCATGATATCTAGAATCATCAGGTCCACGGTGTGTAGCTGAAGATATTCCAACGCAGTTTCGCCGTCATATGCGCAAGCGGCGTTATAACCGTGTTTCTGTAAGAGTTTGGCAAGGGCATGGCAGGTATCCGTGCTGTCCTCGACTACCAAAACCGATGCGGCCATACGAAATCCCTCTCCGTGCAACATAGACTAAGGTAGCCCATTGTGGCGCGTGATACCAGTGGCCTATCCCACATGCTCCATGACTTTCTGCGATTTGCCCTTGCGTTTCCCCTTTGCCTTCGTAGCTGTTTTCACCGACTTATCCTTCTCCTCCGCCTTCGCCACCATCGCCGCTACGGCTACATCCACGCTCTTACGAACATCATCTAATTGCAGTCGAGAGTAGACCGCCGTGCTGGCGGTATCCAAGTGTCCTAGCGACTTGCCGATAGTCAACAGTGACGCACCCGCCGCCGCCTGCCAGCTCCCCAGCGTTCGGCGTAGATCATGTACGTGCAAATCTGTGATGTTCGCCGTTTTCAATATTCGTGCCCAGCCGGTTTTTGGCTCTACCATATGGCCTGTCTTGCCGTGGCTGGGGAATACCCATTCACTCTCATTATTCTGCCGAGTCTCAATAATTTTGATCGCATGCTCTGACAGGTGGATGCGGATCGGCGCTTTGGCTTTAGCCTTCTCCGCTGGAATCGTCCATGTTTTCGCCAGCATATTGATTTCATCCCAGCGCATCGATTGCACGTTGGATCGACGCGCGCCGGTGTAGAGCGCCAGCAAGACGAAATCCTTAATGGACTGGTTCTCCTCGCCATTCACGGCCTCGATAAAAGCCTTCATCTCCGCCGGCTCAAGAAATCGCTCGCGGGAATTTTCGGGGAAGAAATCCACCACGCCCTTGCGAACGGGGTTAGGTTCGATGCGTGCCCACCCGTACATCCTCCGCAATAGCTGCATCGCTCGATTCGCTGTCACATGGCCACGAGCGCGGCCAAGCTCTGCATGCTTATCCCTGATATTCTGGTCGCGGATGGTTGAAAGTTTTCGTGCGGTCCAATCTTCAAAGCAGGTATCGAAGAGGCTTTTAGCCACGTCGGCGGTTCGCGGCGTGCACCTCAGGCTCATATGGTCCTTTTCGTAGCGGTCGAAAAGTTCCTGCAGGGGCATAGATCGGCGCATTGCCCGGCGCTCTTCCATGGGGTCTTTCCCCTCAGCAATCGACGCGGTGTTGAGCGCACATAGCTTGCGGGCCTGGTCAATGCTGATATCCGGGAATCCGCCCAGCTTCATCTTTTGGGGCAAACCGTTGACCTTGCGATAGAGATAAAACCCCTTTGCCCCCCTGCTGGTCACGCGAAACATCAGCCCGGGCGTTTTGGCATCGTATACCGATACCCGATCCTTGCCGTCCGGGCAGGTGAGGCGTTGTAGTACCTCCACCGTAAACCCGATCTTTTTGGGCAAACTCTTTTTGCTCTCCCCCGCGATCCGCATTACACTTTCTGCCATGTTGCACCTACGATTTGATGGCCTTCAGTCGGTAGCCCGGAACATCGGGGCTACCCCGGGGCTACCGCAACCGTCAACAAGGCGGTATAACTCGGTAGCCCGGACGATTCATAATGTACTGTATTTACGTGATATTTCAACATAAAAGTATAAGTAAGTAACTGAGGGTATAACCTATTCATCAGCCTACGGAGCTGAGGGTTGCAGGTTCGAGTCCTGCAGGCTGCGTTTGATTACGGGGTTTTAATGGCTGTTTCAGAACCCATTACGGTACAGGTTCGGCGAGTCGGGATTAAAGAAAATCCCTCTTCGCGCCTTTCACATGTTTCGCGCATTTGGCTGGCAAGGGGAATTGCTATAGCCGCCGATGTGCTGCAAATTGCCGTGTTGCCGTGGTTTGTTGAGGGGGCTTTTTCGCCTTTTGATACGGCTCTCGATGTTTTAGTTGCTTTGCTGCTGACATGGCTGGTCGGGTGGCATGTCGCATTTTTACCTTCCATTGTGACAGAAGCAATTCCTGTTGTGGATTTGGCTCCGACATGGACCATCGCGATATTTATAGCGACGCGCAGAAGCGCAATAAAAAAGAGTTAAATCGCAAAGTCGCAAAGAGCGCAAAGAGCGCAAAGAAAAAATCGCTCTTTTTATTTTTGTAGCTTCGCGTCTTGGTGTCTTCGTGGTGAAGGTTGTCTATGATTAGAAACTAATGGCCGAAGCGCGCAAGACTTTTTACATCATTGATGGTCACGCTCAGATTTACCGGGCCTATTTCGCACCATTTCGTGATCTGACCAGCCCAACCGGTGAGCCGACGCGCGCAACATTTGTGTTTACGCAGATGCTGATGAATCTGGTGCAGCAGCGGAAGCCGGATTATCTGGCGATGGTGATCGACGAGGGCGGGGATGAGACGGTTTTTCGCAAGGACATTTATCCGGAATATAAGGCGAATCGCAAGGAACGGCCGGATGATTTTACGCCGCAGGAGCAGCGCATATTACGGATTGTAAAAGATGCGGGGGTTCCGATTTTTGGTAAGCCCGGATTTGAAGCGGACGATCTGATCGCGACGCTGGCCAGAAAGTTGTGCGATTCAGGCTGGGATATCTTTCTGGTTTCCAAAGACAAAGATCTGCGGCAGATTTTGAATGACTGCACGCGCATGTACGACCCGCAAACAGACGAAGTGATCGATTCAAAAAAGCTCGAGGAAAAAGTAGGTTACGCGCCAAACGAAGCGGTCGAAGTGCAAACGCTCATGGGCGATGCCATTGATAACGTGCCGGGCATTCCAGGCATCGGCGAAAAGACAGCGGCGAAGCTGATCAAGAAATATGGCAAAGCCGATGAGGTGCTGCAGCATCTGGATGAACTCACGCCCAAGATGCGCGAGAATTTTGAAAAGTTTGGCGATCGCCTGCCGATTGCGCGTCAGCTGGTAACACTGAAAAATGACGTCGATATGGCCTTCGATCCAGCCAGTTGCGCATTTCATGGGTTTAATATTGATGCGATGAAAGAGCATTTGAGCGAGCTTGGTTTTACCTCTCTGCTCAAACGATTGGGTGTGGAAGAGGTCGAGCGAACCACCGCCGCTGCCGTGCAGCGAGCCGTGCGATTGAAACCGGCAAAGTTTGAGGAAGGCCTATTTGGTGGAATGGATTTAGAAGCGGATCGCATCGCCGCCACTGCTGTTGCCGAGCCGGATGCGCCGGTGCTTAGCGGCGAAGGGTTGGATTATCAGCTCATCGATACAGAAGAGAAATTCGCTGAATTTTTGACGACTCTAAAAAAGCAGGCGCGTTTCGCTTTCGATACTGAAACCACGTCCGTCGATGCGACCGAAGCGCAATTGATCGGCATGAGCTTTTCCTGGTGCCACGGGTGTGGCTATTACGTCCCGGTGCGCGGACCGGCGGGGTGCGCGCATGTCGATTGCGATCGGGTTCTCGAAGCGGTCAAACCCATTCTGGAAAATCCGCAGATTAAAAAAGTCGGACACAATCTCAAATATGACATGCTGGTGATGCGCAGCGCCGGTGTCGAAGTGCGCGGCATCGAGATGGATTCGATGGTCGCTGCATTCCTGATCGATCCCACGCGCTTGCGTTATGGCATTGATGAACTGGCCCGCGAGCTGCTCAATTTCAACAAGATGCCCACCGCCAGCCTGATTGGCAAAGGGAAGCATCAGATCACCATGGATCGCGTGGAGCTGGAGCGCGTGGCCCGCTATGCCGCCGAAGATGCCGATATCGCTCTGCGACTGGCCGACATGCTACAAAAACGGCTCGAGGAATTGCCAGCGATCAAGAAATTGCACGATGAGCTGGAAACGCCATTGATCGACGTGCTGGCGGAGATGGAGTTCAATGGCATCGCGATTGATGAAAGTATTCTCAAAGAGCAATCGCAAGTGCTTGGCGAGCGCATCGAGCAATTGCGAAAGCAGATTATGGACTGTGCGGGATGCGAATTTAATCCGGATTCGCCAAAGCAATTGGCGGATGTGCTGTTTAGCCGGCTCGGACTGCGGATCATTAAGAAAAACAAGACCGGCCCGAGCACGGATGTTGAGGTGCTGGATAAATTATCCGTGGAGCATCCCGTTCCAAAGCTGGTGTTGGAATACCGCAGCCTCGTGAAACTGAAAAACACCTACCTCGATAATCTCACTGATCATGTGAGCTCCAAAGATAATCGCATCCACACCAGCTTTAACCAGACCGGCGCCGAGACGGGCAGGTTGAGCTCGAGTGATCCAAATTTGCAGAACATCCCCATTCGTACGGATGAAGGGCGGCGCATTCGCCTGGCGTTTGTTCCGGGGGATCGAGAGAAAAATGTTCTTTTAACCGCCGATTATTCCCAGATTGAATTGCGCGTGCTGGCGCATTTCACGCAGGAGCCCGCGCTGCTGGAAGCGTTTGCAAAAGACGAAGACGTCCATCGCACCGTAGCTGCGGAAGTCTTTAACGTTCCACTGGATCAAGTGAACAAGGAGCAGCGCGGCCAGGCGAAGATCGTGAATTTCGGCATCATTTATGGGGTTTCCGCCTATGGCCTGGCGCGGCGAATTGATGGATTGAACGTCCGCTCCGCTCAGGAACTCATTGATGCTTATAACAAGCGGTTTCCGCGCATCGCTCAGTTCATGGATCAATGCGTGATGCACGCTCGAACGGAGGGATATGTTGAAACTATCCTGGGCCGTCGCCGCCCGATTCCGGATATCAACAGTGCGATCCTTTCCATCCGCAACATGTGCGAGCGCATGGCGATCAATTCCGTCGTGCAAGGCTCCGCCGCCGATCTGATCAAAGTCGCCATGCTCAACATCCATCGTCGGATGCAAAAAGAGAATTGGCAAAGCAAATTGCTTTTGCAGGTGCATGACGAACTGGTTTTTGAAACGCCGATCAGCGTGGTGGAAAAGGAATCAGAACTGATTCGCCAGGAGATGACGGAGGCGATGAAATTAACCGTGCCGCTCAAAGTCGAAGTCGGCTCGGGCAAAAACTGGCAGGAAGGGAAATGAGATTCCTCCGCTTGCCTTTCGCGGCTGCAATCCTGATTTTCCTCTCCCACACCTTCGCACAGATTCCACCCCAATCGCAAATTATCGAAGGCTTTCGTCCCGCTACCGACGCTTCGCTCAGTACCAAAGCGATAAAATACGTTCCGTTTGATGTGCCGCGCGGCGTGACATCGATCAAGATTCAACGGCAATTCACCTGGCTCGGCGGCCCTGCGGGCATTCTCGATCAGGGCGTTTGGGATCCCGACGGATTTCGCGGCTGGCAAGGCGGGGTGAATCGAGACAAAGATCTGCTCATCACCGGAAACCTCGACACCACGGAGCCGCATTATTTGCCCGGCCCATTACCAGCGGGCACATGGAAAATCGCGCAGTCGCTTCTGAAATCCCCGCCAGGAGGAGTGCGCTATCGATACCTGATCACCCTGGCGTTTGACGGATCTAAACCCCCTTCACAAACACCAGCGATTCCGAAATATGATCCCGGCATCGTACGCGATGGGCCGGGTTGGTTTGCCGGCAATCTCCATAGCCACAGTATTTATTCCGATGGTTCGCTCACGCTTACACAAGTGGCCACATTAAATCGCAAGGCTGGTTATGATTTTTTCGTCGCCAGCGATCACAATACCTATCGCCAGGATTACGAAATTCCCGCTGCTGCCGCGGCAAATCCCGGGCTGCTGATTCTGTACGGCGAAGAGATCACGACGCCCTACGGGCATAGCAATGTCATCGGCATACGTCCGGGCGAGTGGTTTGATTTCCGCATGGACGCCGGCGACGGAAAATATGCTCAACTCGTGCAAAAAGCGCACGCCGAAGGCGCTCTAATTGAAGTGAATCATCCGTATGCTCCCTGCCTGACTTGCTATTGGCGCTTCACGCGCAGCGAATGGGCGGATGACGATGGCATCGAAGTCTGGAATGGCATCTGGACCATCGATGATCAGCTCAGCGTTTTCGCGTGGGATCGACTTCTCAAAGCGGGCAAGCATTTCCATGCCTATGGCGGCAGCGATTTTCATCGTCTGCCGGATGTCATCTCGCCTGCGACGTTGGTATACGCTAAAAATTTATCGCGCGACGCGATCATGGAAGGCCTGAAAGCCGGCCATGTTGTAATCTCCGACAACCCGCATGGGCCGATGATCGAATTCTCTATTAACGGCAAGAATATCCTTCCCGGCGACACGATCCTGCTTGCGAAAAATGCGTCTCCCCATATCCAAATTCATATCTCACACGGAGCAGCTAATAATCTGGAAGTGATTTGGAGCGATGGCTCGATGGAAAAGCAGATCACCCAGCAGGACGAAATTTTCGACTGGTCTTCTCAAACAAGCTTGCGTCATTTTTACCTTCGAGCGGAACTCATCCATGAAGGAAAAATGCACGCGCTGACCAATCCGATTTTCGTGGATCGTAAATGATTAGCGAGGTAAAATGATTGTATGCCCAATATAGGGGATCATACCGATTCAGCTTTTGCTCCGATTGCTCTGGAAGAGCCATCGCATCGGGTGCGCAAAAACAAAGACCGCCGACCTCGCATGGAAGAACCACCGCCGGTTTCTCTGGTAGCGGTAGCGGATGTTGTGCTGCCCGCCACGTGTGGCCTGGAGCATCTGCTCGATGATTTCTACCTCGGCATCTTTGAATTCCAGCGTGAAGAAGAGGGCAAGGATTTCTGTTATCGCGCCGATAATTTCGCCTTGCGGTTTACCTGGCACGAAGGATTAGTTCAGCGCGATTCCCTGCGTCCCCTGGGAATCGAAATCGCTTCACTCGACGAACTGGCACGTAAACTCACCGATCACGAAATCGAATTCCAATACGAACGCGGGCTCGCTCCGGGAAGTCAGAGTATTCTCCTGCTTGATCCCGCTGGCAATACGCTGCAGGTTTACGAGCGGCGTATCATCGGATAGATTTTGCTCATCCAGAAATGCCCAAATCACGTTTGCCTTTTCTTCTCGTGCTGTTGTTGTTGGCGATCTTTCTCAGGCTCTGGGATTTCCCTCACCGCTATGAATCTCGTCACGGCGATGAAGAAAACTACATGATCGGCAGCCTGCATCTGCTTGAGGGAATGACTCCTCCTTTCAAGTATGCCCCCGCCGGTCCCCAGACGTGGGCGGGGTGGGCATACGCCGGCGCTGTAACAACAAAAGACTTTGTTTTTCCGCCCGCCAACCAACGTGCGCGCGATATTCGCCTTCGACCGTTTCTCGCCCTGAATGATGCGCTATTTGATATCTACACAGATGAAAGTGTTCTGCGTCGAATCTGGATTATCTTCGCTTACCCCTTTGTTATCTGGTCTGTCTACGAAGCATTTTTAATGGGCGAGCGATTGGGCGGCCTGGCCGGCGCAGTGTTACTCAGCGGCGCAGTCGCTTTCCTTCCGATTTTCGTTGAACTTAGTAATCAAGCGCGCCCTTACATGCTCGCCTGGGCTCTGGCGATTATTGCCATCTCTCTGATTATTCGCACTCGTACACGGCGCGGCTGGATTATCTCCGCGATTTTCTTTGGACTGGCCGTCGGATCGCGCATTGACATGCTAGCTTTGCTGCCCATTGCATGGTCCGAAATTTGGCATCAGCGCAAAGACCATCCACCCTTCAAATCATGGCTGATTTATCACGCCATTGTGCTGATGACCGTACTTCTGATTGCTCCGTGGATTCTCACCAATCTCATTGGCAATCTGCGCATCATCGGCACGGTGCGTCTTTCCGAAGCTTCGCAGGGACCGGTTTCAAAATTGCAAACCGCTTTAGATCTTATCTGGCACCAGGGATTTTTGATCATCCCATTATTTGCATTCGCAGCTCTATTCCTACCGCGCGCAGGCGAGAAAAGGCCGCGCTTGGTACTGCATATTTTCCTGCTCCTGTTGGCCGTCAGCCTCCTTAAAGCCACTGGCTTCGGTCTACAGCATCAGGGTGGCCCGATTATCGCCCTGATGTTCCTGGCGGCGATTGGCATTGGCGCAATCGGACGTCGTTGGCCAACTTTCGCGCTCGCCGTGGCAGTTATTCTCCTGATCCTTCCACTCCTTCGCTCCATCGAACAAATTCGCCTCGACCACGCAAACTATATCCCCGACAGCGCAATTGCCTGGGTCGAATATCACGTCCCTGCAGAGACGCGCATTTATACGGGCAGCACGTTGCGCTGCCTGCTCCCTACTGTGCAAGCCTCCAATTTTCTCTGGGCCGAGGTAAATGATGGAAACGCCTGGCAAAAAAAGTTCATCGAAGGAATGAACCGTTTCCATCTTGATGCCGCCGATATCCCGCGCGCACTTTCCGACGAAGACAATCTTGTCGAGCGCGGTCAGCGCCGTCGCTGGTTTATTCTTGGTTCGCGCCCAGAAATTACTCGCCCTCGATACGACATCCGCCTGTATCACACTTCGCCCATCTTCGGCGTGCAGGATGTATCAACTGCATTTGCGCAGACAGGTGGAGTCCTCATATGGCGTGGCTCCCGTTCCGATCGCGAGGTGCAAAATCTCCAGCCTGTGATCGCCTGGCAGAATCCCGCCAACGCAGCCGGTACTTTTATCTATGTGCGTGGAGTAAAATTAGTCGACTAAAAAGTTGAATCATCACTTTGTGATTAAAATCCCTCGCGAATTGCCAAACGTGTTCGCAAACAAACCCATTATCGGTCTCGCCGGCGGCATTGGAGCTGGGAAGAGTTTTGTCGCCGCCATCTTTGCTGAATCAGGATGTCTAGTTCTTGATGCTGATGAAGCGGTTTGGCAAGCTTATCGCGAAAAGCCCATTCTCGACCAGATTCATGCCTGGTGGGGCGAGCAGGCGTTTGAAGCGGATGGGCAGATCAATCGCCGCTGGATCAGCGCACGGGTTTTTGCTGATCCCTCCGAGCGCCAACGGCTGGAAACTTTGTTACATCCCCGCGTGCAGGCCATGCGGTCGGAAAAAATGAGCCAATTTGCCAATGATATTTCCGTGCTTGCTTTTGTGTGGGATGTACCGCTATTATTCGAAACGGGGCTGGATCGGCAATGTGATTTTATCGTATTCGTCGATTCGCCATACGAAATGAGGCAGGCGCGAGTTTCTGCAAACCGGGGTTGGCTCGAAGCTGACCTGATCAGGCGAGAAAATTTGCAAATGCCACTGGACAAAAAGCGTCAGATATCGGATTATGCAATCGTCAATGCTGCGGATGCAGCTGAAACACGCCGACAGGTCCGGGACGTTCTTTCCCAGATCCTTCAATCCTCCCCAAAGCCAAATTCGTAAAGCTTGGGTAATTTGAAGCATTTGAAGAAAAGAGCGATTCCTGAAACCAGGATCGACATTCCAAAAGAAATTACGTGGATCGTTAATTTCGACTATTTTTCATTCCCCTTTTTTTCTAACGGAGGCTAGCCATCATGGCTAAGTCCACACAAAGCAGAGGTCGTAAATCTAGTTCTCACTCGCGTTCTCATGCGGAGCATGACGAGCGCGACAACCAGCAGGAACAAACTCCTGAGCAACCCGCCCAGGCCGAAACGGCAGTCGCGGTTGCCCCGCCTCCTCCGGAGCCAGTCCGTGCTCCTGTTCCTTCCCCCGTCTCTTCCCCATCTGAAGATGTCTCCTCGATCGATGCTGAAACCAACGCCAAATATGAGCAGGTCAAGGGTGGCAAGCTCTACATCAAAGACCTGCAAACCATGGACATGCACGATCTTCACAAGATCGCGCAGGATGAAGGTATCCAGGATTACGTCGGGATGAAAAAGCAGGACCTGATCTTCCAGGTTCTGCGTGCCCGCATTCGCCAGAACGGCCTGATGTATGGCGAAGGCGTGCTGGAAATTCTCCCCGATGGGTTCGGGTTTCTTCGCTCGCCGGAATTCAATTACATCCCCGGCCCGGATGATATTTATATCTCGCCTT
>DASXDR010000006.1:0-26401 GCA_036490535.1 Tepidisphaeraceae bacterium
AGCTTGGTCCAAAGCCCGAAGCGTTTCCACCGCCTGCTCAGCGATCAAACGCTCACGATCCGATAATTGCGAGAAATCCATAGAACCTCCAGGTTGAATCTCTCGATTTTACAAAATCTACCCGGCTGGCGCGCTACACCCAATTTGGGCAAGAATCGAGCGGCGGGTAGCATCTGCGGGGTGGTCGACGTAGAATGCTTGGCTCGACATTTTAAGGAAAAAACAGGCCTGAAAACTCATGCAGATTCGTAATTTTTCGATTATCGCCCATATTGACCACGGCAAATCCACGCTTTCCGACCGCCTGCTCATGCGGGCTGGCGCGATCACAGAGCGGGAGTTTCAGAATCAGATTCTCGATGACATGGATCTCGAGCGTGAGCGTGGCATTACCATCAAAGCCTCGGCGGTTACTGTATTTCATGAGCATAAGGGCGAAAAGTTCATGCTCAATTTCATCGATACGCCCGGGCATGTCGATTTCCATTACGAAGTGCAAAAAGCTCTCCAGGCCTGCGAAGGGGCGATTCTAGTGGTCGATGCTACACAGGGCGTGCAGGCCCAAACCGTGGCTAATGCCTATGCTGCCGTCGAGGTCGGTTTAGAGATCATCCCCGTCATTAACAAGATCGATCTGCCCAGCAGTGATCCAGTGCGCGTCGCGGAAGAAATTGAGCAGATACTGGGATTCAAGGCTGAAGATGCGACGCTGGTTTCGGCCAAGACCGGACAGGGAATCGATGAATTGATCAGCAAATTGTGCGAGCTTCTCCCGCCGCCCAAGGGCGATCCCAATGCACCAACCCGCGCCCTGATTTTCGATTCGCTTTATGACGACTATCGCGGCGTGATCGTCTACGTGCGGGTGATCGATGGCGAATTGAAGAAGGGCCAGAAGATTCGCTTCATGGGCAAAGAAAAAGAATATCAGGTTACGGATCTGGGAAAGCTCACGCCGCGCCCCAAGCAGGTGGATCGGATCGGCACCGGCGAGGTAGGTTTCATCGTCGCAGCCATCAAGGACCTGCATGACGTGCGCATTGGCGATACGGTCACCGATGCCGTGAAGCCCGCCACGGCGGCGCTGCCCGGCTACAAGCCAATCTTGCAGATGGTCTTCTGCGATTTTTATCCCGGCGGTAAAACGCAATACGATGAATTGCGCGACGCCATGGACCGGCTGCAATTAAATGATTCGAGTTTTACATTTACGCCAGAATCATCCGATGCATTGGGCTTCGGTTTCCGCTGTGGTTTTCTCGGGCTGCTGCACATGGAGATTATCCAGGAGCGCCTCGAGCGCGAATTCAATATTGAAGTCGTGCAGACCGCTCCGACCGTGACCTACGAAGTCGCTTTGAACGACGGCACGGTCAAGCACATTGATGCTCCCAGCGAGCTGCCCGATCCCACGCGCTATTCCGAAGTGCGCGAGCCGTTTATTCTGATGAATCTGATTTTGCCAGCGGACTCGGTGGGGTCGTTGATGAAACTGTGCGAAGACCGGCGTGGGGTTTACCGCAAGACCGAATACATCGGCGCCACGCGCGTGATCCTGCAATACGAAATGCCGCTGGCCGAGGTGATCTACGATTTCTACGACAAGCTCAAAAGCGCCACTAAGGGCTACGGCACCATGGACTACGATTTCCTGGAATTCCGTTCCGGCGATCTGGTGAAAATGGATGTGCTGGTCAACGGCGACAAAGTCGATGCTCTCGCTCTGATCGTGCACCGCTCCAAAGCCGAAGCGCGCGGCCGCAAACTCTTGGTCCGCCTGAAAGAAGAAATCGACCGCCACCTCTTCGAAATTCCCCTGCAAGCCGCCATCGGCGGCAAAATTATCGCGCGCGAAACCATCAAATCAGTCGGCAAAAACGTCACCGCCAAATGCTACGGCGGCGACGTCACCCGCAAACGCAAGCTGCTGGAGAAACAGAAGGAAGGCAAGAAGCGCATGAAACGCGTCGGCAGCGTGGATATTCCGCAGGAAGCGTTTATGGCGATTCTAGAGCAGGAAGAATAATCCTGACGGAGTGCCATTCTCGTGATATCATTGTCGTGCTGCGATGACTCTCGATACCCGAATAATGACTGCTGAGGATTTGTGGCGCATGCCATCCGATACTATGCGCCACGAGCTGGTGAATGGAGAATTAAAAACTATATCACTGGCCGGGTTTGGACATGGAATAACGGGGACCGAACTCGCTGCTCGATTGCATCAACACGTTAAATCCAACAAACTTGGAGTAGTTCTTAACGCCGATACCGGATTTGTGCTACGACGAAATCCCGATACCGTGCGTGCTCCGGATGTGGCTTTTGTCAAAGCCAGTCGCATCCCTACCGGGCCGCAGTTGGCCAAATTCTTAGAAGGACCTCCTGATCTGGCGGTGGAAATTGTATCGCCCACTGATACCGTCGATGCATTGGAAGAGAAAGTCGCCGATTATCTTGCCGCAGGTTGTTTGATGGTTTGGGTGATTCATCCTAAAGCTAAGTATATTACGGTTCATCGCCCCGCATCTCAGCCGCTCGTGTTGCGCGAATCCGATCATCTTGATGGACAGGACGTGCTGCCCAAATTTTCCTGCATCGTGGCCGACCTATTCACTTAAAATCGGCTTAGCGCGCCCATCTTTGCCACAACGGAATTCCCAGAATCGCGATCCCCACGCCCACGGACGCAATCGATGCGATCAGCACCATCCCAGCCGCCAAATCTTTGGCGACTTTGGCGCGCGGATCGTATTCGGGACAGGCTAAATCAATCGCGATTTCGATGCTGGTGTTGAGGCCTTCGAGGATCAGCACCAGGGCGATGGTTAAAAACAGGATTGCCCAATCCACTCTTGGCAGGTGCAACCAAACAGCTAAGCCGCAAGCGGCGATGCCAGCGCATAACTCGACGCGCGCGTTGCGCTGCGTACGGAAAAGGAAGAACAGGCCGGCGAAGGCGTAGTAGAACGAACGGAAGAAACGCATCCAAGGACCGCCAGTAGTGGGTTGCATTGCAACGTATTTTGGCGGTGATAGTATATATTGCCAGAGCAAACCACCCGGGAAGGAAACCATCCACTATGAAACGCGTCCTAGCCTTGCTTCCATTGCTGTTATTGTTTGCGGGGTGCGTGCAGAGTCTGCAGCCTTATTACAAGCCGGATCAGTTGTTTTATGATCCCAACCTGGTGGGGAAATGGACCGATGCTGATCAGCAGAACAACATGGTGGTGACAGGCGATCCAGCGAACAAGGCGTACAACGTCGTGCTGACCGATGAAAAAGGAAAGACCGGCAGGTTTGTGGTGCATCTGGCCAAAATTCAGGATCAGATGATCGCCGATATTTATCCCGCTGATTTGCAGGAGGGCGATCTAAAAGCGAACGATGAATACGCGCTGCACCTGGTGCCGGTGCATTCATTTATGGTTGTGGAATATTCGCCGCCGGATTTGCGCGTGCGGCAGATGGATTCGGATTGGTTCGAAAAATATATCAAAACGCATCCGGATGAAGTACCATTCTCCGACCTTGGTTCCGACCGCCCTCTGCTCATCGGCACTACGGATCAGGTGCAGACGTTCGTGCTCAAGCATATAAAAGATAAAGGCGCGCTCGGCGATGCACAGGATGTGATCCGGATTCCTGCGACGCAACCATGATAAAAGAGGGACAAGGGAGGAAGTGATTTGGGATTTTACGCTCTGCTTCCCGCTAGTAGAGCCGGGGCGTCCTCGCCCCGAAAAATGCGTGCAACGCCGCCTCTCCAGATTAATGCGAGAATCAATGCCTTATCGCAAAATGCGCGAATTCGCCGGTCGCTGGAGCGGATTGCGTTTTGGTGTCTTTGATAAACCCATTCATCTTTTCCGAGATACGGCAGACGATCTGGTTCATTTCACTCTCCGCGCCTTCCATGACTAATTCAACCTGGCCATCAGGGAGATTTTTCACATACCCGCGGATGTTGAATTGAAGAGCGATGTTCTGCACCGTGTAGCGAAAGCCAACGCCCTGAACACGCCCGCTGAAATGAATGAGCCGCCGAGATGATGGGGGGGAAGCGGTCTGCATATTCAGTATTTTTAGCCGCGCCAGCGGGTTTTTGTAAAGAGAAAAAGGGGGATTCTAATAACTCATCCTAGCGCAATCTTTACAAAATCCTAACGGCAGGGGGGTTCAATGCCGCCTAAAATCGCACGGAATCGCGAGCGCGTCTTATAATTTCAGGGCAAGGAAAAATGTTATGGGCAAACCAACAGTGCTGGTGATCGATGATGAAAAAGATCTGCTGGAACTGGTGCGCTATAACCTGGAGAAAGAGCATTTTGAGGTACTGACTTCACCAGATTCGACCAAAGGCTTGGAGATCGCGCAACGGCAGCATCCGGACTTGCTGATTCTGGATCTGATGATGCCGGGAGTGGGGGGGTTGGATATCTGCCGCCAATTGCGCGGCGATAACGCCACGGCAAAAATCCCGATCCTCATGCTGACTGCCAAAGCCGCCGAGGCGGATCGAGTCATCGGCCTGGAGATGGGAGCTGATGATTATTTAACCAAGCCATTCAGCCCGCGCGAACTGGTTGCCCGCGTGCGCGCGATCCTGCGGAGATCATCCGGCGAGCAACCCGCTGCCCAAGTGGTTCGCCGCGGCGATCTCGTGATCGACACGCTGCGCCATGAAGTCAAATTCGCTGGTAAGCCGATTGCCCTCACCGCCACGGAGTTTCGCATTCTAGAGTTTCTAGCCTCCCGCCCCGGCCGAGTGCTTTCGCGCGATCAGATCATCGATGCCGCCCTCGGCCAGACAGCCGCGGTGATCGATCGCACCATCGATGTGCACATCACCTCCCTCCGCAAAAAACTCGGAACCGGCGGAGCAAAAATCGAAACCGTGCGCGGCTTCGGCTACAAATTCCGCGACGATGCTTCCGAAGAAGCCGTCTCCATGTGAAGAAGTTCACCACGAAGTCACGAAAAGAATCGAAATGGAAGCTTAATTGAAATCTGAAATTCCGAGTTTGCTATCCTTCGTTTCTTCGTGCCTTCGTGGTTAAAATAATTTCACCTCGATGCTTTCCGGCCTCTTTGTCCGACGATTACTCGTTCCTTACCTGCTGCTGCTGGTGCTGATCCTGGCGGTAGTAGCGGTATTTGAGGGCGTAAGACTAGAGAATGGGGAACAGCCGGGGACCGGAATATTCTGGTTGCTGCTGATTTGCGCGGGGATCGGGGTGGTTTATGTGATGGTGCTCGGGCATTTGTATTCGCGCTGGGAGGCACGGCATGCGGCAGAAGTGCTTCGGCCACTATCACCCACACCGAGCGCGAATCTCAATGATCTATTGCGATCTTCAGCGGCATCGTTCAATCAATTCGTCGCGCAGGCCGGGAAAGATAAAGCCCAACTGCTCACGATTCTCTCAAGTATGTCCGATGGATTGATTGCGATCGATCCTCAACAGCGTGTCACACTGGTGAATCATGCCGCGGAAGAACTGGTCGGCGGAGAATTGCGACAAGCCCAGGGCAAACCATTATACGAATCCATTTCGATCGCTCCGATGCTCGCGGCCGTGCACGAGGTCATGCTCACCGGCCAGCAAAAAACAATCCAGGCCGGAGCAATCGGCGGGCGCTATCTCGAGATCACCCTCTGCCGCCTCCCCTCCGACCGCGGCGGGGGGATGGTGATTGTTATTCATGATATCACTGAATCGCACCGCTACGAAGATTTACGCAAGGAGTTCGTCGCGAATGTTTCGCATGAGTTGCGGACGCCGCTGACGATGATCAAGGGGTTTGTTGAGACGCTGCGCGATGGGGCACTGGATGATCGACCGCGGGCGTTGAATTATCTTTCCACTGTTGAGCGGCATTCGGATCAGCTGGCGAATCTGGTGAATGATCTGCTCGATCTTTCTCGGCTGGATAGCGGAGCAGATATCACCGCGACGGCGCCTCTGCACATTGATGCGATGCTACGACGTGTCGAGGAAATTGCCCGGCAAGCAGCGATAAAGAAGGGGCATAATCTGGTTTTTGATGTCGCAGAAAATTTGCCTGTGATCCTGGGGAATGCGGATTATTTGCAGCGAGCGGTGGCGAATCTGGTGGATAATGCGATTAAATACACGCGCGATAGCGGGGAAGTAAAAGTAAAAGCCTCGCAAGCGGGAAACCAGATCGTGATCGAAGTGCGGGATAACGGGATCGGAATCCCAGCCGAGGATTTAGGGCGGATATTCGAGCGTTTTTATCGCGTAGATCGCTCCCGCAGCCGCGAGATGGGCGGCACGGGATTAGGATTGTCGATTATGAAGCACATCGTCCAGAACCATGGGGGAAGCGTGGACGTCGCGAGCACGCTGGGCTCGGGATCGGTGTTTACGGTGTATTTGCCAATAGGGAAAAAGATGTGAATTTGCTTTATTTGAGCAGCCGTTGTTGAGGGATCGTTAATCGTGCGTGCGCCTCCGGCGATGTAACGACATTGCTATCAAAACCATTGGGAACAGTACACCAGGTTCCGGCACGGGGGACCACTCGATGGCGAAGAAGCCGCTTAGGTTGCCGATGGTTCCGTGAGCGATGCCGAAGATATTGCCGTTGGAGTCGATGGAGTAGGCGGTGGAGCTGGTGCTGCTGCTGCTGGCGTCGGGGATTAAATCCTGGAGATTGATGGCGGAGGCGGCAGAGCCGAACCAGGCGATGGCTTGGTTGGGCCCGCCCTGATTGTTGTTAGCGACTCCCACTTGAACCGAACCATTCGTGGCATAGGCGCGCGATACAACCATTCCCAGGCTGGTAGGATTCAGATCGACAGCCGATGCCGCGGTGCCCGACCAGAGGATGGCCTGAGCAAATGGCGAGCCCTGCGCCGTGCCGTAGCCGACCTGCTGCCCTCCGCCGACCCCCATGGCAAGGGTGTTGTAGATGCCGGGAAGAGTGGGGCTCAGATCAACAACAGAGTCGGCGCTGCCGGACCAGAGTAGAGCATGGTCGGCGAGGCCGGCTGGATTGTAACCAGCACCCACCTGATAATTCCCGTCGGTGGCATAGGCTGCAGAGGATTGAAAGCCATCCGGATTCAGATCTACCGCGGATGCAGCAGTGCCTGTCCACAAGAGGGCATGGGTGCCGTTGCTGCTATTGCCGTAGCCGACCTGTTGATTGCCACCGACGCCTGTGGCATAGGAGCTGGTGAAACTAGCGGGGTTGAGATCAACCGCGGAGTTGGCGGTGCCGGACCAGAGGAGTGCATGAATGCTGGATTCGCTGGTGGTCAGGGAACCCGCTCCGACTTGATTGACGCCATCAGAGCCAGCGGCTCCGGAATCGACAAAGCCCAGCGCGGTGGGATTCAGGTCGGCCACGTTGCCGGTGGTCGACCAATACAAGGCATGCGACTGGTTTTCTGGCATTTCAGGAAGATGCCCGGTGCCGACGGAGACGCCCTGACCGCCAATCAGAGGGCCCACGTTGGTTGCGAACGGACCTGACCCGGTATTAATACCTGAGATGCCGCTGGGCTCCTGGAGCCAATAGAGAACCTGGCAGGTGTATTGCTGCCCAAAGGTATACGAGCTAGCCAAGGTTGATATAACCACCAACGCAAACGCGACTTTAATTGTGTGGAATTTCCTCAAGCTGACCTCCTCAACATTAGAACCGGCTTGGCTTCTAACCTCTTTTTATCGCAGTTTTTATAATTAGCAAGCTTTTTCTACATAAAACTTATCCGGCAGAGATATGGCAAAGAATTTCATTATGCCGTTTCTATCTTTCAAATGCGCTTTGCTTGGAGCAGAAAGCCCACGGCCGGGCCGTGGGCTTTGGGAGTAGAAGCGCAATAAAAAAATGGAATCCGTATTAGTAATGAATGCTGTTTCTTTTGTTCTCGTGTGCTCCAAAACGCTATCTGCACGAATTCTTAATGCAATCTTTACATTCTTAAACATAGTGGTGGTCGAATGTTTAATCTCCTTCCTAAAGACACGGTCTTCTTCGATCTCTTCGAGGAGATCGCACAGCATGTGGTGGCTAGTGCCAAGCATTTGCATCGGCTGGCGGTCGATTTTCCGCGCGTGGAGGCGGCGATTCAGTTGATTCGCAATGAAGAGCATGCGGCGGATAACCTGGCTCATACGGCTCTGGATCGACTGGACCGGACCTTTATCACGCCATTCGATCGCGAGGATATTCATGATCTGATCGGATTGCTGGATGATATTGTCGATGCGATCGATGCCCTGGGGAAACGCTTTCCGCTGTTTCACGTCAAAGAGATGAACCCGTATTTTGTGAAACAGACGGATATTCTGGTGCAGGCGACCGGCGCGGTTAGCGAAGCGGTGCATCGTCTGCGAAGAACGCGCAAGCTTTCGGAACTTTCTGACAAGCTGATCGAGATTCATCATCACGAAAGCGTGGGAGATGATAATCACCATGCGGCGATGTCGTATTTGTTTGGAGGGAATAATGAGCCGTTGGAAGTGATGAAGTGGAAGGAATTGCTGGATTACATCGAGACGGCGATTGATGGCTGCGAGGACGTGGGCAATACCTTGGAGCGGATTGTTCTCAAAAATGGGTAAAAGGCTTTGATCGTTGGTATTTGTTAGTGGTTAATTGTTAGTGGTTAGTTGCCAAAACCGACTAATCGCATCAACAAGTAACCATTAACAACTATCAACTAATAACTATCAACTAACAAATACCATGCTCACGATGACGTTCATCATCATTCTGATTGCGCTGGGATTTGATTTCCTCAATGGATTTCATGATGCAGCCAATTCGATTGCGACGATTGTTTCCACACGCGTGCTCACGCCGCAGCAGGCGGTGCTCTGGGCGGCGTTTTTCAATTTCATAGCAGCGTTTGTGTTTGGAACCAAAGTCGCGGGGACGATCGGCAAGGATCTGATCGATCCACAGGTCGTGGATATTTACGTGGTAGCAGCGGGATTGCTGGGGGCAATTGTATGGGATGTGATCACCTGGCTGCTGGGGTTGCCGACCAGTTCCTCGCACGCGCTGGTTTCTGGATTAGCCGGGGCCGCGATTGCGCGTGGAGGACTTCGTGTGCTGCAATGGCACGGCTGGATGAGCGGGTGGGGGGGATTGCTGCTGTTTATCATTCTGTCGCCGGCGATTGGTTTTATCCTTGGCGTGATCAACATGACGCTGGTTGCGTGGATATTTCGTCGCTCGACGCCGAACCGCGTGGATGGGCTGTTTCGCCGGCTGCAATTCTGCTCGTCATCGTTGTTGTCGCTCAGTCATGGCGGCAATGACGCCCAGAAGACCATGGGCATCATTGTGATGCTGCTGGCGTCGCAAGGGCACGAGAAATGGGCGCAATGGGGTACTGTAAAATTGCCCTGGGTGCATGACATGGCTTATGGGTGGCCGATCATTATTGCGTGCAGCGGAGCGATGGCGCTGGGGACGATGCAGGGAGGGTGGAAGATCGTGAAGACCCTGGGCTCAAGCATTACACGGCTTACGCCCGTGGGCGGAACGTGCGCGGAAACGGCGGCGGCGAGCACGATTATGCTGGCGACGTGGCGCGGTATTCCGATTTCTACTACGCATGCGATTACCGGAGCTGTGCTGGGCGTGGGCTCAACGCGGTCGGTGCGGTCGGTGCGATGGATCTGGGGGGAACGTATCGTGGTGGCGTGGGTTTTGACCTTGCCATGTGCGGCGTTCATGGCGGCGGTTGCGTATATTGGGATTCATCTGCTGGTTGAGCCGTTTGTGCATTGATATTTTGATCTCGTCGGTAGTCCGCGAGGGGGTCGGGGTGAGGGTGAGACTTTTGATTTTCAATGGCTAAGCCGCAAGCGGCGCCCTCACCCCCGCCCGCTCCAGTTCGACATTACTCACCGCGAGACTCCCGTACTGGGCGAGGAAGTAAATGCGATGCACAACTGTAAATGGCTGGATGATTAAATCCTTTGCTTTCGTATAATCTGGTTCATGCACTTCTCACGAAAACTGGTTGTTCTATCGGCATTGCTGTTTCCATGTTCATTCGTTGCGGCGCAGGCGGCGCTGCAGCAGGGGGATCGCATCGCGATTTGCGGTGATTCGATTACCGAGCAGAAAATTTATTCAGTGGATATGGAAGATTATCTGCAGATGTGCAAGCCACGCCCTGATTTGCGGACGAATCAGTTTGGCTGGAGCGGCGAGACCACGTGGGGATTCGCCGCGCGCATTGAGAGTGATGTATTGCCATTCAAGCCCACGGTGGCAACGACGTTTTATGGCATGAACGACGGCGGGTATTCCATGCTCGCGGATGATCGGGCCAAGCAGTTTCACGATGCGACGATTTCGATCATTGAGCAATTCAAGAAAGCGGGCGTGCGGTTTATCGTGGTGGGGTCGCCGGGGGCAGTGGATACGGATACGTTTAAATTTTTCGCGCAGGATGTTCCGAATAAAGCGGAGCTTTATAACAAGACCCTGGGACAACTCGGAGAAATGGCAGAAAGCATCGCCAAACAGGAGGGGGTCACCTTTGTTGATGTGCATGATGAGATGCTGAAAGTCATGGCGGCGGCGAAAGAAAAGTTCGGGCACTCTTATGTTTTCGCGGGCGGGGATGGAATTCATCCCGGGCCTAATGGTCATCTGGTCATCGCGTATTGTTTTCTGAAAGGATTGGGATGCGATGGAAACATCGGCACGATCCAGTTTGATGCTGCTGCAGGTAGCGCCACGGCATCGGGTGGACACAAGGTCGTCGCAGCAACGAAGAATTCCATTCAGATGGAATCTACGCAATATCCGTTTTGCTTTGTCGGTGATGATGCCACGCGAAAATCGACGACTGATCTGGTGCAATTGTTTCCGTTCAATGAGGACCTGAATCGCTTTACGCTGATCGTGAAAAATGCGCCCGCTGAAAAGATGAGCGTGAGTTTCGGGCCGAGCAGCAAAACTTTCTCCAAGGCGGATCTGGAAAAAGGGATCAATCTGGCGGCGGAGTTTCTGGATAATCCGTTTTGCGGGGAGTTCGCTAAAGCGGAGCAGGCAATTCAAGCGCAGCAGGCGTTTGAAACGCCGGCGGTGAAACAGTTGCTGCACAACACGCCGCAATATCGCGATCTATTGCCGGAACAGCGAGATAATTTCAATCAAATGGTGGCGGCGACTTTGAAAAAGGATGCCGACCTGCAGGCGGCGGTGGAAGCGGCGATAACTCCCGTGGATTACACGATAAAAATCGAGCCAGCGACGGAAAAATAAGCAAAGTCGATGGAAGTTATACGACGTTTCTGACGACAATAAATAAGTGACTACGGCATCGATGTCCCAATCTCCGCAAAACCCGGTCGAATATTTCACGGGCCGTGATCCTTTGGGTCATCCGGAGCCGCTGACGCCGGAGCAATTGTCGCAGATCACGCATGCGCGGGCGCGCTACAAAAAAGTGCGACGCGCGATCAGCGTAGCGGCGGCGGATGCGTGGACCACGGGTTTCTTTGCAGCCATCAGCTTGCTCGGCAGCCTGATGGATCGCGGCGTGGCGGGCCTGCTGTTTGGCTTTGGGATGGCATGGGTTTCTTACAATTCTTTTCGGGGGCTCAAAGCGCTGCGCGAAAATAATCCCAATGGGGCCACGCTACTGGCGAAAAACCAATTGCTGTGCGGATTGATGCTGATCCTCTATTCGCTCTGGTGCATCTATCTGATCTGGATGAAAAAGTTTGATCTGGGACTCACCCCGGATTCCACTGGTGAACTCAGCGAAGCCGGTTTTGGATGGATTGTCGATTATCTGGCCTATTGCTATTACGGACTCTACGCCGCGATCATTCTTTTTGCACTGGTGGCGCAGAGTCTGACTGCATGGTATTACCAGTCGCGGCGGAAATATGTCGAGGAATATCTCTCGCGCACCGCTGAGTGGGTGCTGCAGATGCAGAAGATGGGGTTTAAGTTGTGATACTGAAAAGTGAAACGTGAAACGTGATAAATGCCGGTCTTATCACGTTTCACTCATCACGTTTCAGAACTATATGTTCAGCGGCGCTCCGACCAATTTCTCATACGCTTCCAGATAGCGCTGGCGCGTTCCCGAAATAATATCTTGCGGGAGGCGCGGGGCGGGGGGATTTTTGTCCCAGGTTTGTTTTTCGAGCCAGTTGCGCAGGAATTGTTTGTCGAATGAGGCCTGGTCGCGGCCTTCCTGATATTCATCGGCGGGCCAGAAGCGAGAGGAATCCGGGGTGAGGACTTCGTCGATGAGGATGATTTCGCCGCCCTCGATGAGGCCGAATTCGAATTTGGTGTCGGCGATGATGATCCCTTTGCTGGCGGCGTAGTCGGCGGCTTGGGAATAGAGCGAGAGCGTGCGTTTTTCCAGTTCCGTGGCTAACTCTTTGCCGACGCGATCAGCCATCTCAGCGGGGGAAATGTTAATGTCATGGCCGGATTCTTCTTTGGTGGCCGGGGTGAAAATGGGCTTGGGGAGCTTGCTGCATTGTTTTAATCCGCTGGGCAGGGGGATTTTACAGACGGTCTGCGTTTTTTGATATTCCTTCCATCCTGATCCTGCCAGATAACCTCGAGCAACACATTCGATGGGGACAACCTTGGCTTTATCCACCAGCATCGAGCGGCCTTGGATTTGTTTGGTGAATGTCTTTAGTTCCTGCGGATAATCCGCCAGGTTGGTAGCGATCAGGTGATTTTCGAATTGCTTGAACTTTTCAAACCAGAACAGCGATAGCGCGGTGAGGATCGCGCCCTTGCCGGGAATCGGATCGGACATAATCACATCGAAGGCACTGATCCGGTCCGTGGCAACAATGAGAAGCGTTTGCCCCAGATCATAAACGTCGCGAACTTTTCCACTTTTTTTGGGGAACGGCAAATGAGTTTCTAAAACGGCGTCTTTCATCTGTGTGAGTATCTCTTTCAGGATAAAAAAATAAAGGGTGGGAATTTGGTTTCGATGCGGCGCGGCCGTCTCATCTATATTTCTCGAGCAAGATTACGGGTGAATCATGCGACACATGCGAAAATTTGCGATTTCTCCATCATTCTAAATCCTAAACGTCTTCAGGACTTACAGGAAAATTCCTGAATTTAACAAAATTATTAAATCCGAGTTCTTCAATCGTCCGTAATTCACAGCGTTAGTCGAAAATTGCTTCATTTTTTTTGCCGGTGGGTTTTGGTTACGCGCGGCGAGTTCCGTGAGAATTTTCGGAAAGCGCCGCGACAATTCCATCGAAGAGTTGTGACGGGAATTCCAGCGGAAATTTAAAAATTGAAAAGTCGCCCACTGCGCGGTGACGTTCACTGCGCGGCAATGTTGGGGCAGCTTCAATCCTTGGAAAGGAGACTTGTCATGGACAGTCGTATTCTGCGCGCTTGCGCGCTCTCGTTGTTGGTTTCTGCGTTTGTACCTGCTCTGCATGTTGCTGCTGACCCGCTTCCGGGAGAAGTGCTTAAGTTTTCGCAATTGCCGGAGGATTCGGCGACGAATCCCAATGGTTTTCCCGGGCACGATGAGCTAAGCACCGCCATCCTGAACTCAGACAACGTCTATTCCGGCACGTTTGCCGCCGATGATTTTGCCGACAAATTCTCCACGCCGGTTGTGCACGTGCAGTGGTGGGGTTCCTATTTAAACGCCGCTGCTGGAGCCGCTCCCAATCACGTGCAGCAGTTTCTGATCAGCTTTGAATCCGATGTTCCCGCCGGTCCAAATGGTAATTTCAGCACCCCGGGGTCTGTGCTCAGCAGCCAGGTCGTCACCGTTGGGGCTCTTGCTCCCGCATCCGGGACATTCACCGAATCTCTATTTGGCAATACCACCAGTACCGAACCGACGTACATGTATAACGCTGAACTGAAAGCTCCGTTCGCCGAACAGCCGGATACCGTGTATTGGCTCAAGATCGTCGCGCTCACTAATCCCAATGATGGCATCCAATGGGGCTGGCATAATCGCGATTTCAACATTCCTGATCCACTGGCATCCACTGCGCCGGCTGTCACGCCTGGTGAAAACAATATCGGCAACGCTGCATTTCCGATCTATCACTTCCAGGATGACGCCGTGACCGGTGACATCACTTACTCAAATACAACGGGAGCGATCCGCGAAGCCGGCTTTCAGCCGCTGGATTACAATCCCAATACCGATGGAACTCCGGCAGGCGCAATCTTCTCGGAAGACCTCGCGTTTAATCTCTACACCGTTCCCGAACCGGCGGCATTTTCCTGCCTCGCTGTACCCTTGTTTTTCCTTCGTCGTAACGCGCGGCGATGAAACAATGCATATCTGATTCTACCTGCAAATTCCGCAGCCCCGGGTGAATATCCGGGGCTTTTCTCTATATACTATTGGCATGTCCTCAAGGTTGTCTTTCGATATCGACCCCATCATCCAAGGGTGCTCGCGCCTCACTGATGCCCAGGCGCTGGAGCTTTACGAGAATGTTTCCATCCACGATCTTTCACAATGGGCTCACGCGATCACGCAGCGAATGCATCCCGAGCCATACCGCACGTATGTGATCGACCGCAATATTAATTACACCAATGTCTGCACAGCCAAGTGCACGTTCTGTGCCTTCCGCCGCGATCACGAAGATGCTGATGCTTACACGTTAACCTTTGAAAAGATTGGCGAAAAAATCCGCGAGCTGCAGGCCATCGGCGGAACGCAAATTCTTATGCAGGGCGGGATGAATGATGCGCTGCCGATCGACTATTACCTCGATCTGCTGCGATATATAAAGACGAATTTCCCGACCATTCATATTCACGCTTTCTCGCCTCCGGAATTTGTGGAATTTGAGCGTTTCTTCAATCTGGATGCGCGCGACATCATCCGCCGATTCAAAGAAGCTGGCCTCGCCACCATCCCCGGCGGAGGGGGCGAAATTTTTTCGCCGCGCGTTCGCCGCCGGATCGGCATTGGCAAATGCACGGGCGACGACTGGCTTCGCATCATGCGCATCGCTCACGAAGAGGGGATGAATACCAGCTGCACGATGCTGATCGGGCATATTGAATTCCTGCGCGAACGCATCGAGCACATGTCGGCGCTGCGCGATATGCAGGACTATGCGCTATCGCTTGGGACAAGGGACAAGGGACAAGGGACAAGGGTGGAAGAGATTCGTAATCGCTGGCCTGGCGTATTCGCCAAATCGGATTCTTCATCCTTCATCCTTCGTCCTTCATCCTTTTCTTTTGGTTCCTACACCGCCTTCATCCATTGGCCCTTCCAGCGGGAAAACACTCCGCTTGGCCGTGCACAGGAATGGGATCCGACGGTGCATGGGCCTTTTGATGATTCGACGAATGAAGATATTTTGCGTGGCCGGGTGGTGCGTATGGCTGCTGCGAATGAATACCTTAAGACGCTCGCCATCGCCAGGCTTTATTTCGATAACATTGCTAGCCTGCAATCTTCCTGGGTCACCATGGGCCCGAAGATTGGGCAGCTCGCACTGTTTTTCGGCGCTAATGACATGGGTTCGGTGATGATGGAAGAAAATGTGGTCAGCTCGGCGGGCACGACCTATCGACTGAACGAACCCGAAATCTGCCGACTGATTCGCGACGCTGGCTGGATCCCCGCCCAGCGCGACCAGTATTACAATGTGCTGAAATTGCACGAAAACGGCAATTCGCCGGATATGCAGGTCGCCTCTGCGAACGCCGGTCGCCACGTTCGCCAGATCGATAAACAATTCATCGGCGCCGCGCCTGGCCTCGACGATGGCGCCGATCGCAGCACGAGTGTGCAGCTTCCCATTCTCGGAAATTGAAGGATGTTTTAGATTCCGTTGTGAGCCTCACAACGACTGCCCTGGGTTTGCAAATTAAAACTACAAAATTGGCGCTGCTCAATTCGCGCGGCACGTGTATTGTTGCAAGCATGCTGCCTATGGAAAGTGCGGCATTTTGTTCCGCTCCTTTGCCTGAACAACGTAACATGGAATTGCGAAGCAACGCGCCATTATCGATGCAACCCAAAGATAACCTCATGAATTCGCGCAATCATCTTGTTGCTCTGACGCTTTTGGCTCTGTGCACCACCGGAACCGCTAAAGATACCAACAGCGCCAAAGATGACGACATCCAATCGCGCTCCACGCCGGAATTGAAAATTCAGGGAATCGCCTTGCCTGCTTCCTGGGGCGAAGAGCCTGAAAAACATGGCGACACACACACCGATGCCGAATGGCAATCTCCCACGCACCATACCGTTTTCGGGGCGGTTTACATCGATGCGCCTCCAATGGTGCCGGGCAAATCGATTGAGAAAGATGTGAAAAAGAACTACGTCAAACGCCAACCCGACGGCCATATCACCAGCGAATGGACCGATTCAGCCGGTCGCAATTGGTTTCAGGTCGACGCCAGTGGCACGCATACCAAAGCCTTCGTTATCGCCCACGGCCATCGCGCGTGGTTTGTCTATTATCGTTATGACAACAGTGGTCCTTCGCCGCGGCACGAAGTCGACGTCGCGGACCACGCGATTAATGAAGTTCAGCCCACCGAGTAATAAAACAATCTTTTACACCAGCGCCCGCGGCCGCATCAATCGATCGATCAATGGCGTCAGCATTGAGGCCGCTACCAGAGCTAAATACGCTCCGTATCCAACATCTACATAAAGCTGGAATATCGCCGCCGATATTCCCAGGAAAATCGCATAAATCGCGCGCCCGCGCCGGTACATCGGCCGGCACGAGGGCCAGGTCGCCATGAAAAACGCCACGAGCAAGAGCGGCCCGGCCATCAATTCATAATTCGCCAGCGTCAGTCCCATCTCCCATCCCACATGCGGATCGCGCATAACAAGCCAATGCCATGCCGTCGCATTCACACCGATCGACGTTGGTATGGGCAGCACGATCAGCGCCACATATGCCGAGACGATTACGAGCAAAGGAATGCGGTAATCAATCACGCTGTTATAGAGCAGCACCAATCCACCCACGATGATGGCGATGGCGCTCCCCAGGCCAACCGGAGCGGGCTGCCCGGCGATAATCAGATCTTCCAGCGGCTGCAATCGCTCGCGCAGCAGATCGGATAGCGAGATGGAAGACATTTCTGATTGCTCGGTGCCATGCGTATAGCCGATCAATGATGCACTGGCCGGCCAGCCGTAGATCGCGGGGTAATCTGGATTGGTGGGTAATTTTGTCCAGGGTTCGCCCCAGACGAGGCCCGTGGCGGGACCGGCATCGAGCACATCGCCAAAGAGAAGTTTGCCGGGTTCCAGCACGCTGCGCGGCAACATGAGCTGAGGAAACAGGAGCATCAATGCCAGTGCGGTCAGTGCCACCGGATGCACGCGAGTCGAACCCGTCCCGCCGAACGCCCAGATGAACATTACCAGCATCAGTGCAGCCGCGGGGATGAGCAATCCAATTCCATCGCTGCCAATCTCCCAGGGGAGTCGCCAGGAAAACAGGTGCGCCGGGATCGCCGCGCCGAGCAGGGCGGTCATATAAAATAAATGCGCGCTGTGCAATTGATGTCCACGCAGCCCGATGCGCCGCCAGATGGTTGACGCTGCCCATACGCAGGCGATCATCGCCAGCACCAGCAATAAGGCGCGCCAGCCAAAAACCAAAAAACCCGCCGCCAGCGGCACGCTGATCCCTGCCCAGTGCAGCGCGTAATATCGCGTTAGATCCATTCCGCTGTGGAGCGCTCGTGGCGCCTCGGCAAGCGCAGGCGTGGTGTAGGCCAGCCGCACTGGATCTGCTTCTTCTGCGATCTTTTCAATATCCGCCTGTGACGTGATGAGCTCCAAAATCGAGAAACAATAAAGCCGCGGATATTATCCGCGGTCTTCCCGCCCGAACCAATCGGCGGTTTTATTCCGCCTTCATGTTAATGAAATGACTTGCCCATATCGACCACTGCGGTGGTCTGATTCTGCAATTGCTTTTTCCCGCCATACGTCTTGGCCAATTCAACCAGCATGACATCAAACGCATCGCCGTCCACGGGGAAATCCACTGGTTTACTCCGCAACCCTGCCATCAGCATGGCATTTCCCAGTTCCAACCCGCGAATCCCCTCTATGCCGGGCGAAATCAATGGCTCATTTTTCAAAATCGCGTTGATGAAATTCTCGGTGATGACCTTGTGCCCTTCGCCTTCGCGCTTGCCTACCGGCACTTCGCTTTCCCAGGCTTCCATGTTCGGGAACGACTCCTTGGTCGTGCGGTTGGTTTCCTGCACGCTCTTACGCGTGCGGAAAATTGTCAGCTTGCCATTTTCGGCAATTATCTTTCCGCGATCGCCGGCGATTTCCAGCCGATCGCTGCCCGGCGCTTCACCCGTGGTCGTGATGAAATGGCCGGTTGCCCCGTTGGTAAATTCGATGATGGCTGAGACTTCATCTTCCACTTCAATCGGATGCGTCTTGGCGATATGGGCGGTCGCTGTTACGCGCTTGGGTGTCAGGCCGGTGATCCATCCGATCTGATCCAGATTGTGCGGGCACTGGTTGATCAGCACGCCGCCGCCTTCGCCGGACCAGGTTGCGCGCCATCCGCCTGAAGCATAATAAGTCCATGTGCGGAACCATGTGGTGGCGATCCAGGTCATGCGCGTGATCTGGCCCAGTTCCCCATCGGCGATGATCTCGCGCATTTTCTTATATGCGGGGGCGGTGCGCATCTGGAACATGATGCCAAATTTCAGATGCGAATATTTTTTGGTGTAAGCGTCATTGAGCTGCCGGGCGGATTTTACCCCGACGCTCACCGGCTTTTCACACAGAACATGCAGACCTTTTTCGAAGGCAGCGAGCGCCATCGGCACGTGCTCATAGTGCGGCACTGCGATCAGCACCGCATCTACCAGCCCGCTGCCGATCATCGATTGATAATCAGCAAACCCCTTGGCTCCTGTGCTATCAACAATCTTTTTAAGCTTTTCCGGATCTTTGTCGCAAACGGCGGTCAGCTCGGCCCCGGGCACGTCTTTCATGCTCCGCGCATGAATGCTGCCCATGTTGCCCAGGCCGACGATGCCAAATCGCACCTTGTCCATGGGAGGATAACTCAGGCCACTTCGATAAATGACGCCACGCTATTGAGATCTTTGATTGCCTGCGGCGTCGCCTTGATGGTTGCCTCAGTGCCGCGAGCAAGATCGAGATGGATCTTGTTGGGGCGCTTGGTCCAAATCTGTCCGCCGCGGCGCTTGGGCTGCTCGCGGAAATTGGCCGCGCGATCCGCCAGCGGCTTGGCCAGCTTTTTGTCTTTCATGAAAAGACGCTCAAGTGTCTTCTTGGCCCCTTCGCGGGCTATGTGCTTGGTAATTTTCACGCGGACAGTGCTGCCCGCTTTGATTTTCAAATCTGCCATATAAAACTCCAGTTTTTCCGGGGCGAGAATGGTAGGGGCAAAGGGGCGGATATGCAAGTTGCATGGTTTTATCCCCATACCTTCAGCGCAGGTTATTTCTTATCCCCCAACAGTTCCCGAATCTTGGCAGGAATATCATCGCTTTTCATGAGGCTTTCCCCGATCAGCGCCGCTGCCACACCCACGCTGGCCAGCTTCTGCACATCGGCGCGGGTGTGGATGCCGCTTTCAGCGACCAATACCCGGCGGTCTTCGATCAGCTCGGCCATGCGCAGGGTGGTGCCCAGGTCGGTTTTGAACGTGCGCAGGTCGCGGTTATTGATTCCCACCAAGCTGTAACTTTTGAGGGGAAATCCGATCACGCGGTCGCGCACGCGGATCAGGTTGTCCATGTCGTGGACTTCGATCAGGCAGGTGAGATTCAACTCCGTTGCTAAAATCTGTAGATCGATCAACTCGTTGGTCGGCAGGCACTCCGCGATGAGCAGGATTGCATCTGCCTCTGCCGCACGCGCTTCGTAAACCTGGTATTCATCGACTATGAAATCCTTGCGGAGTACCGGCAGGGGGACGGCGTTGCGGACCTGGCGAATGTAATCCAGATGCCCCTGAAAATATTTCTCATCCGTCAGCACACTCAGCGCATCCGCCCCGCCTGCATGATATTGCCGCGCAATTGCCACCGGATCGAAATCCGCCCGAATCACCCCCGCACTCGGGCTGGCTTTTTTGATTTCCGCAATCAGGTTCAACGGCTTTTTGCTTTCGCGCGTCACCGCTGCGAAAAAATTCCGCGGGCGCGATGTGTCGGCGGCTTTGCGCTTGAGCTCATCCAACGAAATCCGCGCACTCCGCTCCGCAATCTCCTGACGCTTGGTAGCGATGATTTTGTCGAGAATCGTTTCCATCTTTTTATAGTCGCCAATTCTAGGCCGAGATCGACCGCGCAGAAATGTCATTATAAAAATAGCCGAGACTCAACGAGTCCCGGAAATCAGATCGGATTTCCCTGCATCAATTTCTCCGCCTCAACAAATCCGCCCGAATCCCATAGACTGCCAGAATCATGACAACCGTTTTCGTGTATCCATTTTAGTCGCTTCCATGCTTATTAATTCAGCAATTATTTGCGGGCTCGTGATTCTGGCTATGCCGGGATTGATCCTCGCCGGCGTTTTTCAGCCGCGCGATCTAAGCGGGCCGCCGCGCATGACGTCCGGCGAGACGGTTTTTACACCGCTCATGATTCTCTTCTTTTCGTTCTTCCTCGCGATCCTGGGAGCCAAAGCACTCGGCACAACCCTCAAACTGACCCCCGATCAATACATGGATGTCATCAATGGCGTGCTCTATCTCATATTCTTAATCGCTGCCCTGACCCTCACCAGCCAACTTCGCCCGCGCGGGCTGCGGCAGGTTGGCCTCACGGTAAAAAATTTCTTCCTGGCTGTTCCGCAATGGTTCGTGGCTGTCATAGCGGTTTTTCCGCTGGTTTATCTGGCTAGTTTTCTTGTGGAAATAGCGATCCAATTGTTGCACCACAAGCCGCCCGATCCGCATCCGATGCTGCCACAACTGGAAACCGATCGCCATTCCATCTGGTTTGGGATCGTCATTTTTGAGGCGGCGATGTTGGTTCCGTTGGCGGAGGAGCTGCTCTTTCGCGGCTTGTTGCAAACATCGCTCGTTTATCTATTTTGCCGTCAACGAGCGCCTTCGGCGCTGGCGCGATGGCTCGGAGTGATTATCACGGCGGCGATTTTTGCTGCGGCGCATGGCGTGCCAGCGTTTTTTCTGCCGTTGTTCGTGCTGGCGTTGGGGTTGGGTTATCTCTATGAGCGCACGGGGAATTTGTGGGCGTGCGCGTTTTTGCATGGATCGTTCAACGCGCTGCAAATCGTCTTCTTCTTATGTACAACCCAAAAATAGTTTTTAACCGCAAAGGCGCTAAGGGGCAAAGAGAAGAAAAGAAAACTCTCTTCTGTTTTACTTTGCGCTCTTAGCGAACTTTGCGGTTAACAATTCTTTACTAATTCGCCTCAGCGTGCTGAGCGCCAAGCGCGCCTCTGTGCCCTCCATGCCTCAGTGGTTAAACTCCGTTCTCTATGCCTTTAGTCGCTGATCTTCAATCTCGTGGACTCGTGCAGCAAACTTCGGTTGCTGATCTGGATTCAATTCTCGGTCGGCTTTCTTCGCAGAAATTGATCGCGGCCTATGCGGGTTTTGACCCGACGGCGGACTCGCTGCATGTGGGTAATTTCGTTGCCATCCTGGGATTGATGTATGCCCAGCGAAATGGCATTCGGCCGATTGCGGTGGTCGGAGGCGCGACCGGTTTGATCGGTGATCCATCGGGAAAGAGTGCTGAACGCCAACTGCAAAGCAAAGACGATGTTGCGAAAAATGTGCAGGGCATCCGCCGCGTGCTCGAAAAGTTTTTGGATTTCAATGACCCCATGGCCCCGGCGATGATCGTCTCCAACCTCGACTGGTTCGGGCCGATGTCGGCGATCGATTTTCTCCGCGACGTCGGCAAGCATTTCCGCGTCGGGTCCATGCTCGCCAAGGATTCGGTGAAAAGCCGCATGGAGGGCAGCGAAGAGGGGATGAGCTACACCGAATTTTCGTATCAATTGCTGCAGGGCTACGATTTTTATCGCCTGTACAAAAACCAGAATTGCGTGCTGCAAATGGGCGGCTCGGATCAGTGGGGCAATATCACTGCTGGCACCGATCTGATTCGCAAACTCGAAGGAGAATCGGGCAATGCTTTTGCCCTGACCATGCCGCTGATTACTACCGCCAGCGGGGCGAAGTTCGGTAAGTCGGAAGGCAACGCAGTTTGGCTGACCGCTGATCGCACTTCGGCTTTTGATTTTTATCAATTCTGGCTGCGGGCCGAAGATGCGGACGTGGAGCGATACCTGAAATTTTTCACGTTCCTGTCGGTCGACGAGATCGGCCAATTAATGGCAGCTCATAAAGCGGCTCCTGAACAGCGGGCCGCCCAGAAAAAACTTGCCGAGCAAATGACGAATCTCGTGCATGGGTCAGAGGCCACGCAGCAGGCTTTATCGGCGAGCCAGACGCTTTACGGTGGCGGCGGAGATAAGCTTGACGCAGCAACCATCGAGGCGCTGGCTTCGCAGGGAGTGCCGACGATTACCGTGCCGCCCGCGCGGCTGGAAGCGGGATTGCCCGTGGTGGATGCGTGTGTCGAGACAGGCTTGGCCAAAAGCAAAGGCGAAGCGCGAAGATTAATCCAGGGCGGCGGGGTTTATCTCAACAACGCCAAGCTGAGTGATCCCGCGATGAATTTGAAGCAATCAGATCTGATCGCCAATACCGCCATCATCCTGCGCGGGGGGAAAAAGAATTATCGCTTAATTCGAATTTCGGAGTGATCTGATTTTTGCGAAAGTAAGGTTTTTAGCGCACCGCATGCATATGCGGTGCTTCGTTGCTAATTTCCGCGAAATATTTCGACCAATTCAGATGGGCAATTTCCCGCGTTCCATGTCTTTTCGATGCGTGGACATGAGCCGATCGCCGATGCCAGGGAGCAGGGCGTTGAGCGCCAGCGCCCAGCGTGCCGGGCGGAAGGGCCAGACCTCGCGGGTCGGATGCTGGATGGATTTGACGATGCGATGGCAGACATGCTCTGCCGACTGCCGTTTGGCGCCGGTTCGGCCGGGGATTCGCCGTCCGCTTACATCAGCGGCCGTGGTGAAGAAATCCGTTTGCGTGCCAATCGGATGCACGCTCGTGACCGCAATCTGCGACGGAGCCAGCTCAACGCGCAACGCTTCGGAGAGCGATAGCTGGGCGGCTTTGGTTGCCGAGTAAGCGCCGAAGAACGGCAAACCCCGCCGGGCCGCGCCGCTGGAAATAATTACAATTTGCCCACGATACCCGTCGCGCGGTTGCTGTTTGATCATCAGCGGCGTAGCGGCATGAATGCAGTCCAGCGTGCCAAAAACATTCGTTGCGAAGATGTCCCGCAATTCCTGAGGCGAAGTTTCAAATGCCCTTCGCATTAATCCATAGCCAGCGTTGCAGACCAGCGTATCGATCCGGCCAAATTGAGCTATCGCCTGGGCAATCAAGGATTGGCAATCCTCCGGCTTGCTCACATCCGCGCGTACGACCAGGTGTTTTCCACCTAGTTCATGATTGAGCTGTTGCAGCAATTCCACTCGGCGAGCAGACAGCACCAGCTGCGCGCCCGCCGCCGAGAGCTGTCTGGCTAATTCCTTGCCGATCCCCGCACTCGCTCCCGTTATTACCACGACCATATCCGAAAGATTTCGTGACATGCGGGGATTCTATCAAGCAACTTAGATCAATAGATATTACTCAGTGGCACTAAAGTGCCACCGCCGGTAATGCGCGGGTTTCGGCTATTTGTATTCGAGCATAGATTCGACATTCGAGTTGCAAATTCACGCCCAGTATTTGACAACTACCAACTATCGACTAACAACTATCAAAGCATGTTTACCGGGATTGTCGAAAAAATTGCCCACGTTGCTGCGGTCGCCGATGGCTCTGCCTTCCGCCGCCTCACCCTGGCCATCGATGACGACGTGCAACTTGGCGAGTCGATTGCCATCAACGGGGTGTGTCTCACCGTGGCTGAAAAGCTTCACGCTGGCGCCGTCGGCTTTGATGTCATCAAGGAAACTCTGGAAAAAACCAATCTGGGCTTGCTCGCTGCCGGCGACGAAGTGAATCTTGAGCGTTCGCTACGCGTCGGTGACCGCCTGAGCGGTCATTTCGTCCAGGGCCATGTCGATGGCACCGCCATACTACTCAATCAAACCGCCAGCGAAAAAGAAACCCGCCTCACTTTGCAATGCCCCGATGATCTGCTCGAATATCTCGCTCCCAAAGGCTCGGTCACGCTGGATGGCGTCTCGCTCACCATCGCTGGCATCCATGCCAGCGAATTCCAAGTTGCGCTGATTCCCACAACTCTTCAGCTAACCACGATTGGCCGGCAATCTCTGGGTTATCGGTTTAATCTCGAAGCTGATGTGATCAGCAAAACCGTGGTGAATTTTCTCCGCTTACGCGGCACCGCATGAATACATTTGGCATCGCTGGCATCCAGCGCAAAGCCTTTGTAGGATGATTAGTTACCAATCGCGGCCGAGTGATGTCGCCGGCTGCCCCGAGTTTTAACCGCTTTTTTCGAGGAACTTCCGATGGAATCATTTCCCCGCGTTAAAAGTTTTGAAGATATGAAAGTGTGGCAGGAAGCCCACCAACTGGCCATCAAGGTCATGGAGCAAACCCCACGGCTGCCGGCTGAGCAGCAGGATGGGCTCGCGCTGCGGATCGAAGCGGCGGCGATCGATGTCCCTCGCTATATTGCTGAGGGGTTTAAGCGGCGTGGCTCGCGCAATAAGTCGCATTTTTATGATGTCGCCCGCAGCACGCTCGAAGGACTTCGTTATTATTTTATCCTCTGCCGGGATTTGAAATTCGATATCAATTTTGATGACCTGAGCTACCGGGGTGATCAGGTTTCGCGCATGCTCGATGGCTTGGTCCGCTCGATGTCACGCAACGATCGTGGCCGTGGCGGGCGGCGCGGAGGTGGCGGCAGGCGCGGCGATTACTCGAATGAGTATTCTTCCGAATCCGACGCTGGCGGTGAAGATTTCAGCGACGATCAGGGCGACGGCGAAGAGTAATTTTCGCATCGTACGGATTACAGAATTATTCGACTGCTTGTAGAGCTGGGGTATCCTTGTTCCGATTTCGGGCCGAGGACGGCCCGGCTCTTCTAGCACCATTATGCAAGTTGTTTGTTCATTTACTCCGAAAACCCACGGCGGGAACTTTTAATTTCGCCGCGATGTTTTTTCTCTTCCAGACGCCTTCGTTTTGAACCGGCGCTGGGCCGTGTTTTTCGTCGCGTTTTAGGGACCCGTATTGCCTGTACGATCAATTCACGCAGTATCTCCATCACCTCACGTCGATTGCTGATTTGCGAGCGCGTCGCATCGCTGGATATATGAATGTTATCTGCGGAGGTGAGCTTGCTGCCGGCCAGGTGCCGTAACCTGTTTCGCGCTCCTTCGGACAATCCCAGAATTTCTGTCACGCTGATCCACAGCTCAACCTTAGTATTGACCTTGTTTACATTTTGGCCGCCCGGCCCAGATGCGCGCGCATACCCAAACCGCAGTGCCGATGGCGCGGCGCGCACGCCGGGTGCAAGCTGCGAAATATCTTCTTCGCTGCTCACGGCGAATCCTGCGTGGAGGGAAAATACATCGGCCATTGGCTGGGCGGGATCTGCTCTTCAAAATTCAGTCGCACCTGCCGCGTCGCCGACCCCAGAAAAATCACAATCATCAAAATGACTAGATTCAGCCGCATCCATCGAATCGGATGCCCCGGCGGCGATGAGCCGATGGTCAGCAAAACTGAAATGACTACCGCCAGCAAACCGACGGCCGCATGCGCCACCACCCACCACCCCGGCCTTGCTGCCGGCACGGGCGAGCCGCTGGTTTCGTAGAATGCTGCTCCAAATTCCGAATGCTCAGCCGGCTCGCCGGCCTGCGTGTAAATCACATGATGCCGAAACCCGCTGACCAATCCTGTGATGATAATGAGCGCAGCGCTCCACCAGACGATTTGCCGAAACATCCAGCGGGCGCGCCCGAATACAGCGAGTTGAATCTCCGGCTTCAAATCCGCAATCGCTACCGGCACCACCATTTCATAAAACAAAGTCCCCCCCACTAGCAGCGTAGCGCAAACCACGTGCAGATAGCGAGCGACCAAGGCAATGATATTGGACCAGTCGAGTAAAGGATCCACGATAATGTGCTGCGGAATATAATCGCGATGCAGATGGGGGCAAAGGGAAATCTTTATTTCGAAATGCTCCTATAAGATCGATCAACCCACCGCGCCACGCCGCAGCGAAGCTGCAGGATTCATTCCTCCCCGCGGACGAAGAAGAATCCGGCGGCTGCGCCGCGGCGTGGCGC